>JANYHY010000433.1 GCA_025362165.1 Myxococcales bacterium
CCACCAGGCGTGCGCGTGAAAGTCGTACCGCTTCATGGAGGCCGGCCCTATCTCGCACCGACAGATCACCCAGTCTTCGAGGTCGCCAAGCGTGCTTTCTCCAAGGCGTTCGGCAAGCCCACTGTGTTCATCCGCGAGGGAGGCTCGATCCCGTTCGTTCGCACGATCGCGGACGTCACGGGCAAACCGTGCCTCTTGATGGGTTTTGGGCAACCCGACGAGAACGCGCACGCTCCCAACGAATGGCTTGACCTGGAGAGCTACCACCTCGGCATCAAGTCTGCGGCCCACCTCTACGATGAGCTGTCTCGCTTCAAGGGCTGAACGCGGGTTTAGCAACAACAAGCAGAAGACTCTTCGCCCCAACGCTCGAGACTTTCGATACCCTCGTCGTTCGCTGGGCAAGTGCCCGCGCGCACCCAATGTCGGATCCGACCCGCCACCGCCAGGCTTCAGGGATCGCTACCGTACTCGCGTCGCTCGACGAGCGTCTCGAGGCGGAGAGCGAAATCCTCGACGCGTTCTTGCTCGCGCAGAGCCGCGGCCAGCTCACACAAGAGGCGTGGACCAAGCTGTTCGCCGCCGCCGTTCGTCATGATCGCTTGAGCGATCTCGCGTTCGCGTTCGAGGCCGTCACACAAGACAAGCGCATCAAGACCTTGAGCGCGGGGGTGGTCGCCGAGTTCATGTTCCGCGCGGCGGTGTTCTTCGGCGACACGTTCGGCGACGAGGACGGGTCCTACGCGTACTTGGATCGCGCGCTCGCTGCGCAGCCCAATCACGTGGGCGCGCGTGATCGCCTCGAGAGCACGCTCGTCAAGAAGGGCGATTTTGCCGGGCTTGGCGAGTACTACATCGAAGCGACCGCGCACCGTCCACGCGTCGAGCAAATCGAGCTGTTCCGAAAGGCCGTGGGCGCGTTCCAACAGGCGCGAGATGGCCAAGAGCGACTCGTCGAGGTGCTCACGGCGCTCGTGCGAATCGCTCCGGACGACGCTGAGGCGCGCGCGAACTTGGTGAAGGCGCTCGACGAGAGCGGCAAGACCAAGGAGTTGAGCAAGCTCCTCGAGCAGGCGCTCACGCAAAACGGCGAGGACCTACCGTCGCGCGTGCGATTGATCGCGCTGTACTCGACCGACCCGAAAGAGATCGAGCGCGCGATGCCGCACGTCGAGGTGGTGCTCGCCGCCGATCCGTCGTCGGAGCCGGCGCGCGCAGCTGCGCAAAGGCTGCTCGAAGTGAAGGCCACGTCCGCGCGCGCGGCGGAGGCGCTTGCGATCGTCGCGGAGACCGAGGGTGATTTCGCACGCGCGGCGCACTTGTGGACGCTCGCTCTCGAGCAGGCGAGAGGCCCCAAGCGTCTCACTGCGCTCAAACATCTCACGCTCATTCGCCAAGATCGCCTCGAGGATCTTGCCGGCGCGTTCGAGGCTGCGGAGGGGGCGCTCGCGTTCGACGCCTCCGACGCGGAGCTGCTCGAACGGTTCTCTGGGCTCGCTCGCTCGCTCGGGAAACAAGCGGACGCGGCGCGCACTCTTCAGCGCGTGTCGAGCGCAGTGCGCGAGCCGACCGCGCGTGCGAGGGTCACGATCGAGCTCGGCGAGATGCTTCTCGCGGCTGGAGACGCCAAGCGCGCACGCGCCGCGTTCTCGAGCGCGATCTCCACGCCCGGCGCGGAAGACTCGGTGACCGTGCTCGCCGCGCGTGCGCTCGCGCGAGTGTTCGAGGAGGACGGCGATCACGCATCGCTCGCCGACATGCTCGAGCGCGTGGTCAAGAGCGATCCCGAGCCATCGCGTCGCCTCGAAGCGAGCCAGAAGCTGGCGGAGCTCGCGACCGGACCGCTCGCGGACCCTGCGAAGGCGATCGTCGCCTGGCGCGGTTTGTTGGAAGGACCGACGAGGGAGCGCGCGCTCAAAGAACTCGAGCCGCTGCTCGAGCAGATGGGTGACGCGCTGGGGCTCGCGGAGGTATTGAAGCTTCGCGCGGCGGCCGTCAGCGACATCGATGGCAAGCGTGACCTCTACATACGCGCCGCGGAGACACTGACGGGCACCTCCGGAAACCTCGCCGAGGCCGCCGCGGCGTGGGCGGAGATCGTCGAGAAATTCGGCCCATCACCAGACGTGCTCTCTCGGTGGACGCCGTTGCTCGAGGCGCTCTCTGATTGGGACCAGCTCGCGCGAGCTCTCGCGCTCTCCGCGCAGATCGCACCACAAGAGGAGAAGGCGACGAGCTTCGCGCGTCTCGGGAGCGTGCTCGGCCAGCGCCTGCGTGACCTCGCTGGCGCGGTCAATGCGTTTGGACGCGCGTTGGAGCTCGATCCGAGCGATCCCACTAGCCGCACGGCGCTGGAGCAAATCCTGGCGCAAGAGGACGCAGAGGCGGCGCTCGCCGCGGCCGACGTGCTCGAGCCGTTGTATCGAATGGAGTCGTCGCGCGGCGGGTTGCTGCGCGTGTTGGCGCAGCGTGCGACGCGGGGCCGGACGAGCGAGGATCGATTGCACGCCATTGGCGAGGCTCTCGCGCTCGCCGAGACGATGCCCAACGAGCGAGCGCGAGCGGTCGATCTGGCGGTACAAGGAGTCGTCGAGGCGACTCAGGCGGGTCTCTCGCCCACGACTTGGGTCGTCGCGATCGAGGGATTGACTCAGGATCAAGGCCAAGAGCGTAAGCGAGCTCAGGCGCTTTCTCGCGCGCTCGGAAAAGAGTCCATCGACTCCGACGCGCGGCTGGCGATCGCGACCTCGGCCGCACGAGCTGCCGCACAGGCGGAGGATCCGCAGTCCGCGACCGAGATCTACCGGCGCGCGCTCGCGTTTGCGCCCGAGTCGTCGGCGTTGCGCGCAGAGCTCGATGGCTTGTTGCACGAGCAGGGCAGCCCGGAGGATCGCCTGCAGCTCTATCGCGAGTCACTCGCTCGCGAGTCCGAGCCTTCGCGGCGTGCCACGCTTCACCGATCGATCGCGCGGCTACTCGAGCACGACCTGTCCGACCCCAGCGGCGCTGCGGCGGAGCTCACCGCAGTCCTCGAGCTCGAGCCCGACGATGTCGCGTCCGAGAACGCGCTCGTCGACCTGCTCCTTGGTCGCGGCGCTGTCTCCGAAGCGCTGGGCTGGCTCGTGCGGCGAAGCTCTCGCGCGGCGGTGGAGTCGGAGCGTCGCGCGCTCTTGGTGCGCATCTCCGAGCTCGCGGCCCAGCACGAAGACGCTGCCACCGCGCAAACGCACGCGCGAGCGCTCCTCGAGGACCAGCACGCTTCTGTCGACGATCTCGATGCTGTGGAGCACGTGGCCGAGAGGATCAAGGACGTCGAGCTGACGCGTGACGTCGCGAAGGCACGGGCGATGCGCGCGGAGTCGCCGCTCGATCGCATCTTCTGGCTGACGCGCCTCGGTGAGATCGACTCAGAGCTGCGGTCCGACGTGGGCGGCGCGGCAGAAGCTTGGAAGAGCGCGGCGCGCGTCGCGCGGCAAAGCGGTGACATGTCTGCCGCGCGCAAGCTGTTCGAGCGCGTGCGCAAGGTGGCGCCGCTCGATCGCGAGGCGACCACCGTGCTCGCGGAGATGCTGGAGTTGGATGCCGAGTGGACGCCTCTCGCGGAGCTCCTCGCAGTGCTTGTCGACTGCGCGCCGTCACCAGCCGAACGCGTGACGGCGCTCCTTCGGCTAGCAGGCGTGCTCGGCGGTCACTCCAACGATCCCGCGGGTGCCTTCGATGCAGCTGCCCGCGCCTTCGACGAAGCGCCCGCGGATCCTGCCGTGTTGTCCGCCGCGATCACCTATGCCGATCTCGCGCAAGCCAACGATCGCCTCGAGCGCGCGCTCGCGGAGGCGGTCAATCGCGTCGTGGATCCGAACGACAAAGCACACCTCACGTCGGCGCGCGCACGCCTCCTCGTGCGCACTTCACCCAAAGAGGCGACTTGGGCGGTGATGGCGATCTTGAAGAACGAGGACATCGCGGCGCCGTCGCGCGTAGAGATCGCGCGCGGGCTGCACACGGACCTCGCGATGCACGCGCCGCTCTCGGCCGAGCGCAAGAAGCTCTTCGACTGGCAGCGGGAGAACGACCCGGACAAGGCGCACGTGCTCACGGAGTACGCCCGCTTCCTGGAGGCGATCGGCGATCCAGATGGGGCGCTCGAGTCATTGCGTGCAGCGCTCGAGGCAGGGGCGGACGTAGGCACGGACGTCGCTCGCCTCACGCTCGCTTCTGGTGACGTTCTGGGCGCCGCCAAGACGATGCGCGCGCTCGCAGCATCAGCGCAGGGCCCCGCGCGTAGAAAGCTGCGACTCGATCTCGCGTCGCTCTTCGCAGGGCAGGAGGGCCACGAGAGCGAGGCGCTCGGCGAGCTCCGGG
>JANYHY010000450.1 GCA_025362165.1 Myxococcales bacterium
AGCGGAGTGCACGCGCTCGTGTACGTGGGCGTCCCGTCGTTCGGATCCGCGATCGCCCCATCCGGCGTGATCGAAGAGTCGCTCGTGGAGGAATCGACGCCGGCATCTTGCTGGCTCGATGCGTCAGTGATCGGCGCGACCTGGCTGGTGCCGCCGCACGCGATCACCGCAAGCAACCCCACACCTGCGGAGAAACAGCGCGGCCGCCTCATCTCGACATCATACGCGATGTCGACGGTTCGTTGTACGCTCGGGATCGATGCAGCCGGGCGACGTCGTACAAGGACGTTTCCGCGTCGAGGCCGAAGCGGGCTCGGGCGGACTCGGTGTCGTCTACAAATGCGAGGACCTGAAGCTCGGAGGCAGCGTCGCGCTCAAGGTCTTGGACCGCGCGGCCGCGCGACACCGTGATCGTTTCTTGAGAGAGGCGGAGGTGCTCGCTTCGGTGATTCATCCCGCCGTCATCCGCTACATCGCCCACGGCGTGCTCGAAGGGGGCGCGCCTTTCCTCGTCATGCAATGGGTCACGGGGGAAGATCTCGGCCAGCGCCTGGAGCGGCAGCCGCTCACGTTGGAGGAGTCGCTCGCGATCGGCGGTCGCGTCGCCGCAGCGCTGGGAGCGGCTCATCAGAAGGGGATCGTGCACCGTGACGTGAAGCCGGCAAATATCCTTTTGCCGAACGGCGATCCTCGGCTCGCTGTCTTGATCGACTTCGGCATCGCTCGCGCGGGCCCTGCGCGTATGACAGTTCCTGGTGGTGTGCTTGGCACTCCTGGGTACATGGCACCCGAACAGGCGCGCGGTGACGCTGACGTCGACGAGCGGGCCGACGTCTTCTCGCTCGGCTGCGTGCTGTTCGAGTGCGTGAGCGGCAAGGCGCCGTTCGATGGCGACTCGACCATGGCGATCTTGGCGAAGGTCATCCTCGAGCACGCGCCGTCGCTCGACGTCGTTCACCCCGGCTTGCCCAACGGACTTGGCGCGCTCGTCTCTCGCATGCTCTCGAAGTCGCGAGACGATCGTCCCTCTAACGGCATGGACGTGCTTCGCGAGCTCGAGGTCGCGGCAGGCGGAGTCCCGCGCGCGGCCGTCGCTGTGGGGAGCTCACCGCGCCGGCTCACGACGCGCGAGCAACGCATCTTCTCCATCATCGTCGCGCGCCTCGGTCGCTCCGCGCGGCCTGGCGATACGCTCGTGGACTCGCTCGGCGGATCCGAGGTGCGCTCGCTACCAAAGGGCGACAAGGGGTCCGCGAACGACATGACCCTCGACGTTCCGGCCAACGTGGACGCCGTGCGCGGAGCCGCGTCGGGTCTCGGCTCGCGCGTGGAGGTGTTGCTCGACGGCTCGCTCATCGTCCTGCTCGAGGGCGAACTGTCCGCGACCGATCAAGCCGCGCGCGCCGCGAGGTGTGCGATCTCGATGCGCGAGGTGTGCGACGAACGGACGCGCATCGTCGTGGCGACGGGCCGTGGCGAGCTCGCGGGGCAGCTCCCCGTCGGAGTGGTGATCGACCGCACGTTCCAGCTGCTCGAGCACGCGGGGACGACTGACCACGCGCACAGGATCCGCATCGATCCCCTCACGGCGAGCCTCGTCGAAGGGCGATTCGTCGTCGAGTCTGACGACGCGAGCGCGTTCCTCGTGGACGAGCGTACAGACGACAGCCCGCGGATGCTGCTGGGAAGAAAGACGCCATGCGTCGGTCGCGAAGCAGAGGTGGGCGCGCTCATCGCGCTCTTCGACGAGTGCCGCGAAGAGCGGACACCGCGCATCGCGCTCATGACTGGCGACGCCGGCATCGGCAAGTCGCGCGTTCGCGCGGAGCTGGTCTCACGCCTCCGAGAGCGCAACGACAAGCTCATCGTGCTGGCAGGCGCTGGCGATCCCGCTCGCTCGGGAGCACCGTTCGGCATCTTGCGTCAGGCCCTGCGCCGCATGATGGCGGTGGACGACGACGAAGCGATAGACGCGCAGCGAGCGCGCATCCGCGCGAGCGTCGGCGAGTTCGTCGAGCCGGAGGAGGCCGAGCGCAACGCGGCGATGCTCGCGCAGATCATGGGCGTGTCGTTCCCGAACACGAACGAAGATCTCGAACCGCAGTCGTCCGTACGCGGCAATCACGTTCTTGTCGGCGATGCGATGCGCACCGCTTGGCAGGATCTCGTGCAAGCGATGGGACGCACTGCGCCGGTCGTCGTCATCCTCGACGACTTGCACTGGGGCGATAGGCCGAGCCTCGACTTCGTGCTCTCGGCCGCGAAGGCGCTGCCGGAGGTGCCGCTCTTCGTGCTCGCGAGCGGTCGCAACGAGGCTCGCACGACTTTCGCGGAGCTGCTCGAGCGCAGCCCGATGACGCAGATCTCGCTGGCGCCGCTCTCGCGTAGGGCGTGCGAGAAACTCGCGCGCGAAGTGCTCGGCGAGGTCGACGCAGCGCTGATCGATCGGCTGACGACGCAATCGGGCGGCAACGCGTTCTTGCTCGAGGAGCTCTTGCGCGCTCAGAAAGAGGGACGCGGCGGCTCGGTGCCAGAAACCGTCCTCGCGATGGCGCAGTCTCGCATCGACGCGCTCGCTCCTCCCGTGCGGCGCGCTGCCCGGGCGGCGAGCGTGCTCGGCGACGACGCGAGCGACGAAAGCCTCGCGGCGCTACTTGGGTGTGACGATCGCGCAGCGGCGGACTTGGCGACGCAGCTCGTGAAGGCGGAGCTCATGGTGCGCCGACCTGGCAGCGCCAACGGCTACGAGTTCAAGCACGGCCTGTTTCGCGACGCCGCCTACGCGTCGCTCACGGCCGAGGATCGCGTGCTGGCCCACGCGCTCGCTGCGGGTTGGCT
This sequence comes from Myxococcales bacterium, assembly GCA_025362165.1. Classification (GTDB taxonomy): domain Bacteria; phylum Myxococcota_A; class Polyangia; order Polyangiales; family Polyangiaceae; genus JANYHY01. The sequence continues at coordinate 2,839 of JANYHY010000450.1, forward strand.
GGAGAAGCGACCGCTCGCGAACCCGGTCGCGCTCGCCATGCACTTCGAGAACGCCAGCGAGCCCAAGCGCGCTTGCGAGCCCTATTTCACCGCGGCCGCGCAGGCGCTCGAAGGCAACGACCTCGCAGGCGCCGTCGATCGTGCCGAGCGCAGCCTCGCGTGCGGCGCCGAGGGTGAGCTGCGTGGCCGCATCTGTTGTCTGCTCGCAGACGTGCATCGTTGGCGCGGCGAGCACGTCAAGTGCCTCGAGCGCGCGAAGGAGGCGAGCAAGCTCCTGCGTGTCGGCAGCCGCGATTGGGTGTTCGCGCAGGTGTACAGCGCGAACTCCGCGGTGCTGCTCGGCGACATCAACCCCGCGTTGGCCACGATGTCGACGCTCTCGCTCGCCCTCGAGGCTGGGGATCGCGCACCTCACGTGATCGAGGCGGCCGCGCGAGTCTCCGGCATCCTCACCGTGCACCGCGCATCGTCGGACGCTCTCACCAAGTCGCTCGCCCGATTTCGCAAGCTCGTGCCAACGACCACGGATGATGGCCTCGTCGCGATCATGCAGACCACGCTCGCCGCCGACGCGCTAGCGCGCGGAGAGGTAGAGGAGTCTCTGGATCTGACGACGGACACCGCCATCCGCTTCGCGCGCGCCGGAGACGCGCGCAACGCATGCAGGACGCGGCTCACCGCAGGCTACGAGCTGTTGGAGCTCGGGCAGTTCGAACGAGCCGTCGACATTTTGCGAGAGGGAATCGTCGCGGGCGAGAAGCTCGGGCTCACCGGGATGGTCGCGCTCGGCAAGCACAACCTCGGACCATGCCTCTTCGAGACTGGCGACGCAGAGGGCGGCCTACGCGTCGAAGAAGAAGCGGTGAAGATGTACGCCGCGCAGAACGACATTCGACTCGAGGGCGGGTCTCGCTACTACCTAGCGACGATGCTCGCTCGACTCAATCGCCTCGACGAGGCCGAGAAACAGCTGCGTTTGGCGATCAAGGGCCTCGCGGGGATCGCCTCCATGCGCGTGGTCGCCGAGGCCACGCTCGCGCGAGTGTTGCTCGCGCAGGGCAAGCTACAAGAGGCGCTCGTCTGCGCGCGCTCTGCGTCGTCGCCACCCGAACCGAAGGTGCGGCCCGAGATCCCCAACGCGGTCGTCGTGGCGTTGCTCGAGGCGCTGGTGGCCAACGGGCTGCGCGACGAGGCGAAGGTCATCGCAGCAAAGGGCGTCACCGACGTGTTCGCGCACCTGGAGCGCGTGCGCACCCCGATGTATCGAGAGTCGGCTCTCAAGCGCGTCCACGAGAACGCGCGCATCATCGCGATCGCCAAAGAGCTCGACGTAGAGGTCCCGAAGTAGTGCTCGCGCATCTCGTGGTCGCGCTCGTCGTCGTCATCGCCGCCTCGCGCGTCGTCGGGGCTGGGTTCGCGGCGGTCCGACAGCCGCGCGTGATCGGAGAGATGCTCGCGGGCATCCTCCTCGGCCCGTCGTTGCTCGGTCGCGTCGCGCCTGACGTCGAGGCCTGGCTGCTCCCCGCCGACATCACGCCGCAGCTCGGGTTCGTGGCGCAAGTCGGCGTCGTCTCGTTCATGTTCATGGTCGGGCTGGAGCTGGACTCATCCGCGCTCGGAAGAAGCAGACGCGAAGCGACCGTGGTCTCGATCGCGGGCATCGTCGTCCCCTTCGCGCTTGGCGTGATCCTCACCGTCACTGCCCTCTCATCGCTCGCGCCGGTTGGAGTGTCGACTGCGTTGTTCGCGTCGTTCATCGGCGTCGCGATGTCCGTCACCGCCTTTCCGGTGCTCGCGCGAATCCTGGTTGACCACAAGATCAGCAAGACGCGCGTGGGCATGCTCGCGCTCACAAGCGCCGCGTTGGGTGACGTGATCGCGTGGTGCCTCCTCGCGATCGTCGCAGGTCTTGCGAAGACCGGATCGCTCCGATCGCTTCAAACGATCGGCCTGACGATCGCGTTCGTCACGTTCATGCTCGTCGTCGCGCGCCCGCTCGCCCTGCGGATCGCCATGAGTCACGAAGGCCGGCGCTCGCACCCACGGACGGCCTTCGTCGTCTTCGGAGTGCTGGTCTCAGCGTGGATCACCCAGGCCATCGGTGTCCACGCGCTTTTCGGTGCGTTCCTCTTCGGCGCGATCATCCCGCATGACTCCAAGCTCGCCAACGACGTCGAAGGCAAGCTCAAGGTCGTCGTCGTCTCGCTCTTGTTGCCGGCGTTCTTCGCGTTTAGCGGCCTGCGCACACAGCTCTCGCTCGTTCACGGGGTGAGCTCGTGGTGGGTCTGCGGCCTCGTGATCCTCGTCGCGAGCGCAGGGAAGATCGGCGGTGTCTTCGTGGCGGCGCGCTCGCTCGGAATGTCTCGTCGCGACGCGTCCGCGCTCGGAGCTCTCATGAACACGCGTGGCCTGATGGAGCTCGTCGTGCTCAACATCGGGCTCGATCTGGGCGTAATCTCTCATGCGCTCTTCGCGATGTTCGTTGTGATGGCGCTCGTGACCACGCTCGCGACGTCGCCCCTTTTGCGCGTGGCGTGGGGTCCTAACGTGGCGCGCGAGCCCGCGGACGATCGAGCGCGAGCTCCTTAGGTCGCTGCGGACTCACACGACTGGCGCGTGGTAAGCGTTGATCCGTGAGCCTCGTCTTCTCTTTGCCACGGAACGCCGTCTTGGCGGCGAGCGCGGGCACGGGAAAGACCTTCCACCTCACCGGCGCGCTCATCCATTTGCTCGTGGGCGCCAGCGACGTGTGCACGGATGGCCAACCCGTCGACGTGTCGCGAATTGTCGGGACAACGTTTTCGCGGAAGGCTGCGGCCGAGATTCGCGAGCGCGTCATCGTCCACCTCGAGCTCTTGGCTTCAGCGCCGCACCGATCTCCATACAAGGAGAGCCTCGAGAACGCCGCGATCCGAAAAGGTGCGGAAGTCGATCTGCGCGCGATCGGCCGCAACGCGCGCAAGGCGCTCGCGACGATCGACAGAGCGAACATCACGACGCTGCACGCGCTCGCGTATCAGATCGTCCAGCGACACGGGCTGGAGCTCGGACGCGCGGGCGAGATCGAGCTCACCTCCGAGGAAGAGGCAACCCTCTTGACGCGCGACGCAATCGAGCGCGCGACCTCGGCGTTCGCCGACGAGCGCCCCGCAGACGCCGATCGTTTGCTTACGCTCTTCAAAGGCCCCGATAGGCTCTTCGATGGGATCGCGCGCGTGCTCGGCTCGCTCGAGGAGAGCGGACTGCTCGCTCGCTCACTGCGCGTGCCCGACAGCGACGTCGCCGCGATCGAGGTGATGATGCGCGAGATCATCGAGGCGGTGCGACCGCTCGCGGCGGAGCCGAGCTTTGCCGATGATGCGCGACGAGTCGCGGCGGCTTGGGATCGGAGGGACGCCCTCGCGCTGCGCGAGTCGCTACGCGCGGTGTTCCTGCAGAAAAAATCGAGCAAGGGCTCGGAGAGAGCGCTGCGTTTCTGGCTGCTGCGTGACGCGCTCCCGAAGGGGACGATCGCCGAGCGCGCAGACAATTTGGTCGCGATCTACGAGGGCCGCGCAGACGCGACGCTGTGCGCTCGCGCCCTTTGCGACTTGGCGGGCGCGTGCGAGTCCGCCGTGAACGACGCGTTCGTCCGTGCGCGCGCTATGAGCTTCGGCGGAGTCCTGCGCGCGGCACGCGATGTGATGATCTCACACCCGGAGGTCGCCGCAGCGTGGGGCGAGAACGTTGACGCGCTCCTCGTGGACGAGTTCCAAGACACGTCGCGGCTGCAGCGCGATCTCTTGCTCCTCTTATGGCAACGCGATCCACGTGCGCGCGAACCAGGAGAGATGCCTCGCGTGGATGATTTGCGTGCGCGTGGCTTGCTCATCGTTGGCGATCGCAAGCAGTCGATCTACGCCTTTCGCGGCGCGGACGTCGGAGTGTTCACGGAGCTCTGCATCGGGCTCGCTGGAGAGGCCGCGCGCGACATGCTCCGAGTGCCGGCGCGATCGGTTGCGGTGCCGTTGCGGCCGAGCGCGGACTTCCACGCGCTGCGCGACAACCACCGCAGCAAGCCCGAGCTCATCGCGTTCGCCAACGCGTTCGCGCGATCGAGGCTCCGCGCAACGACCGCGGCGATCGACGAGATCGAGTTCTCCGAGGAGGCCGAGTCGTTGCGCGTGCCTGCGACGAACGACGACGAACCGTATGGCAGAGCGCGAGCCGTGTGGATTCGCCCATCCGGTGCTGCGCGCAAGACGAGTCGCATCGAGGACGCGCGCGTCGTGGCGGAGGCCATCCTCGATCGACGGCGCGCGGGCATCGCGACCAAGTGGCGTGATTTTGCGGTCCTCGCGCACTCGAACGAGATGCTGGACGCCGCAGCCCACGCGCTCGCGCAGGCGTCGGTGCCGTACGTCGTTGGCGGACGCGGCTTCTACCAAGCCCAAGAGGTCCGCGATCTGTGCTCGATGCTGACGGCGCTCGCGCGGCCTCGTGATCGCAGCGCGCTGCTCGAGGTGCTCCGTGGACCTTGGACGGGCGTGAGCGATCGAACCCTCCTTGGGTTGACCGAGCCGCACCAGGGCATCCCGATCGATCTCGCGCGATGGGGTCGTGGCCCGCGAAGCGCGCTGATCGAAGAGTCGGACTGGCCCGCGATCGAGGCGCTGCTCCGCACACTCACGCGGCTCCGACCGAGCCTTCACCGACTCGGTCCTTCTGCTGCGCTCCAGGCCGCCGTGCTGGAGCTCGGGTTGGAGGAGACCCTGCTGTTGCTTCCGCGCGGAGAGCAACGTGTCGCGAACGTCCGTAAATTCCTGGCGATCGCGGAGGGCGAGCGAGACGCACGCGCCCTCTTGCGGCGCTTGTCTTGGGCAGACGAGGCCGCGCGCGAATCGGAGGCCGCCGTCTTCTCGGAGGACGAAGATGCCGTCCGGCTCCTCACGATCCACGCGAGCAAGGGACTCGACTTCAAGGTGGTGCTCATCCCCGAGGTGGGCGCAGACGGCGGACGGCCATCGACGCTTCCATTCGCCGTCACGAGCGCCGCGACGCTCACCGCGAAGATGATCCATCGAGGACGCGCGTACCCTCCGCCGAGCCACCTCGCCGCACTCGCCGAGGAGCGCCGTCGCTCCGCAGCAGAGCGTCACCGGTTGCTGTACGTCGCGATCACGCGAGCGGCCGAGCACATGATCTTCATCGGAGATGGCAAGGCCGACGGCACGCTGGCGCACACGTTGAACGAGCTCGCCAACGATCCATCGCTGCGCATCGAACGTGACCCGTTTGATCTCTCGGCGCCAGCCACGAAGGCTCAGCCCGCCGTTCGCAGGATCGATCTCTCTCGGTCCTTGGCTGTGCCGGGCGCTCGCTCGCTCCCCGTCGCGACAACCGCGCTGCGAGATTTTGCGGCTTGCCCGCGCCGCTTCGAGTGGATCCACGATCGCGGTGCGCCCGAAGGAGCGCTCGCGCTCGACGGCGGTGACCGGGCACGCGAGGAGGGGGCAGTGCTGCATCGCGTGCTCGAGCTGGTGGATGAGTCACGCTTCGGCGATCCGCACGCGCGCGGCGCGATCGAGGTGCTCGTGCGACGTGAGGGACACTGGCTGGACGACGCGCGTCGCACCCAGCTCATCGAACGCGCGATGGCGTTCATGACGAGCGCATACGGCACACGGATCGCTGGGGCGCAAATCTTCCGCGAGGTCCCGTTCGTGATCGAGCTGGGAGACGCGCCCGTGATCGCCCTTCGCGGGACGATCGATCTGCTCGTCTCGCACGCGAACAGCGTGGACGTCATCGACTACAAGAGCAGCGCGGACGGTCCGGCGGCCTATGCTGCGCAGCTCGACGCGTACACGCTCGCCGCTCTCGCGATGTTCCCTGGGAAGAAGATACGCGCTGGGGTCGTCGCGCTCGATGGCGAACGCGCGGAGCCCCGCTTTCGCGCAGCGAGCGACGTGGACTCTCTGAAGAAGCGCATGCACGCGATCGGCGAGGCGCTCGGCCTCGCGCGTGTGTCGGGAAGATTCCCTCGCGTGACCGTCGATCGCTGTCGCGCGCTTCGATGCGGCTTCGTGCCGCTCTGCCACGCCCGAGACGAGGCCCCTCAGCTCGCGCTGTTCTGAGGCGGGGCCCGCGCGTCGAACAGGCCTTGAGAGAGCATGGAGGTGTGACGATCTCCCCCGATGACGACGTGATCGACCAACGGCGTGGCCACGAGATCGCACGCTTGGGCGAAGCGCAGAGTGAACTCGACGTCTTGTTGGCTCGGCGTCGGATCGCCGCTCGGGTGGTT
>JANYHY010000456.1 GCA_025362165.1 Myxococcales bacterium
CGCGGAGTGATCCGAGCGCGCATCGACGGCGCCAGGCCTTGGTCCAACGCCGCGGTCGTGGAGCTCATCGACGATCTCCGCGCGAACGGCTTCTGTCCGCTGGACGTGCGAGACGGCAATCAATCCGGTCGCGCGGCTCCGCTCTGCAAAGAACTCACCGGCACTTAACACTGCTGCCGCAGGTCGCGATTTTGGGCCTCTTCGACGGTCATCCGTCCTCACGTACAGCAGTACGTTCCGGGCGGATGCCCGCCGAATAGACCCAAACTCGCTTACTGCGACAGCAGTGTTAGCTGGATCTGTCCGACATGAAACTGCGGCGGTAGAGTTAGCTGAGCTTCAGCATTGAAACGTCGTATTGACAGATCAAACACCGCGTTCGGAGCGTCCGAACGGCGAGTGAAGAGCGTGAATGTGGCGTTCGGAGCGTCCGAAGGGCGAGTGAAGAGCGTGAATGTCACGTTCGGAGCGTCCGAACGGCGAGTACACACCACGTCGTCGCCAATCGGCTGTTACTCGTCGCGGAATTTCGTCGCGACGAGTGAAGTGGTCTCGACGAGCTCGCGCGAGCTGTTCACGTACTTCACCATCGTCGGCATGTGGCCCTTCGTGAGCTTGAGCTTGTTCTGCATCATGCCCTTGATGGGATCGAGCTCCTTCTTGATCACGGTCTTCCAGCGCGCGTAGTCGGCGACGATGATGAAGGGTGCGCCCTGCGCCTCGCTCGCTGGCATCATCCTGCAGTCGGTGCAGACCCCGCGATCGATGTCGAGCCACACGGCCATGTCTTGATCGATGCCGAGAGACGCGTCGGCTTTGACGACCATCGCCACCGCGCCGTGCGTCCACTCCTTGCCGGCCACCTTGTACTTGGGGTTGGTGTTGATGGCTTCTTTGTACGCGGCAGCCCACTCGGGCGACGGAAAGAGATGCGACATGACGCCGCGCACTTTACGGCCTGGACGCGCGCGTACGCAAACGCCAAGATGGCTCTCTCGAGATGGCACGTGCTGCGCGCGACAATCTAGTGCAGAGGCCACGTGGGCAAACCGTCCTCGACTTCGTCGCGTTCGCCGCGCGCCCCATGCCGCTCGTCACGCTGCTGGACGAGGCGCCGCGACGGATCGCGCTCGTCGTCAACGCTGAGGTCTGCTCCGTCTACTTGATGGAAGGCGAAGGTGAGCTCGTCATGCGAGGCAACGTTGGCTTCGCGCACGGCGCGATCGGTCAGGTGCGGCTCGCGGTCGGTGAAGGCATCACCGGCGAGGCGGTCGAGTACATGCGACCCATCACCGCGGAGCTCGCGAAGAAGCGCGCGACGTACAAACACTTCGAGGACCTCGGCGAAGAGCGTTTCCCCGTGTTCCTCGCGGTGCCCATCCGCGGTCGTACCGGGCCAGTCGGCGCTGTCGTGGTGCAACGCTCCGAGCGCGCGTTCGACGAGCACGAGATGGATCTGCTCGTCCTCTTGGGAGCACTCATCGCCGCCGGTATCCGCACCGCGGAGCTCATCGACGCCCAGCGCGACAAGGTGCCGTTTCGACGCGCGGGCGGCGGCACGCGCAAGGTGACGCTGCCAGGTCGGCCGCTCGTTCCCGGTCGCACGATAGGCGCGATCGCCGCGCTCCGACGACCCGCGGCGCGCACGAGCGAACACACGCTCGGCTCACACGGGTCAGGAGCGACCAAGCGCGCGCGAGAGCAGATGCAAATGGATGGGCGCATGCTCAAAGGCGCGTTCGACGTCGCAGAGAAGGCTGTCGGCGCTCTCGCCGCCCGCGCGAGACAGCTCGATCTCCAAGCCGGCTTCTTGGGCACGTACGTCGAGATCCTTGGGGACTCACGCTTTCGCGAGCGCGCCTCGGAGATCCTCGAAGATGGCTCGGGCCTGGCGCAAGCGCTTGCGCAAGTAGCGCGAGAAGTCACGCGCACCGCCGCTACGATCACGCGCGATCCGTTCTTGGAGGAGCGCGCGCGCGATGTCGAAGATCTCTGCGATGCGCTCACCATGCTCGCCGCCGCCGACAAGCGCGCGGAGCTGCCGCAGAAGGCCGTGCTCGTAGGAGACGGCTTGAGCGTCTTCGATCTCCTCGTGTCGGCGAAGTCCCACCCTGTCGGAGTCGCGCTGTCGGAGCGCGCGGCGAGCCCTCGCACGCGCGTGCTGGTGGAGCTGCTCGGGGTGCCGGCGATCTCCGACGTCCAAGGCTTGTTCCGCTGGGCCTCGGACGGAGACCTCGCGCTCGTGGACGCGGACCACGGGCTCGTCGTCATCAATCCGTCAAAGTCGGAAATTGCCGCGCTACGCGAGTGGCGGCGCGAGGAAGAGCGCTCGCGGGGCGAAGAAGAGTGATTCGAGCTAACATGATGGCCAAGCGAGCGCCGCGGTGGCGTGTCATTCGGAGATGCAGACCGTGACCACCCCTGCGCGAGAGCCAACGCCTCCTCTTCCAGACGTCGCCACCGACGACGGTGACCGGCCGAGCATCACGGAAGTGAACGGCACGGTCGCTCGCTTCGAGATGGCCTACAGCCCCGACAAAGAGGACGAACGGATGGTGTTCGGACCGCCGGTTTGGTCACGCATCCCTTCCTACGTGTTCGGCGTGCTCTGTCTCGCGCTCGTGATCGTCGTCGCCGCGACCTACTTCGGACCCAGCAACACGCGCCTCTATGTTTGGATCGTGGAGGGCGACAGGGGGCGGCCCATTCCTTCGGCGGCACTAGCGTTCATCGTCCTCGTGAGCGGGCTGGCGACCGTCGTGCGCGCGCACATGCGCGGTGTCGTTGTCACGAAGGACGGCATCGAGGCGCGGTACCTTCTGCCAATGGGCGTGCCTCGCGTGAAGCGTTGGCAATGGGCGCAAGTGCACCGCATGGTGATGGACGGTCGCGGAGTCATGCTCGAGCTGTGGGACTCGTCCTACGAGCGGCTGCCAAGCGTCGGTGAGACGTCGCGGCTCATAGGCGTGCTCAACCATGCGGCGAGCAAACACGGAATCGTGATCACTCAGCTCGACTGACACCCTATGCTGTCGTGCGATGCGGCTCGCTCGTGCACAGAGGCCCCAGGTTGATCATGAGCTGATCGCAGGAGCGCACGCGCACTACGAGGACGCCGCTTACTACACACACAGCTACTCGCAGCGCATCGACGACGCGCAGATGTACGTGGATCTCGCGCTGGCCTCGGGCGGCCCCGTGCTCGAGGTGGGGATCGGCAACGGTCGCATCGCCCTGCCGATCGCGAGACACGGCGTAGACATCACCGGCATCGATCACTCTCGTCCGATGCTCGCGGATCTGCGGCGGCGCCTCAAGGCCGAGAGCAAGCTCGTGCGCTCACGCGTCACGCCGGTCTTCGGCGACATGCGACACGCGCGGCTGCGCAAGCGGTTCCCGTTGGTCATCGCCACGTTCAACACGGCCCTTCACTTGTACGAGCGACCTGACGTGGAGGCGTTCCTTGCGTGCATACGATCGCACCTCACGGCGCACGGCACCTTCGTCGTGGACATGAGCGTGCCGATGCCAGCAGATCTCGTGCGCGAGCCGAGCAAGGCTTACCGCACACCGCGTTTCCGCCACCCCACGCGCGGCGTCGTGAGGTACGAGGAGCGCTTCGACTACGATCGGGCACGCCAGATCTTGTTCGTCTCGATGAGCTTCTCTCCTATCGCCGATCCCCAGCAGGAGTTCATGACGCCGCTCGCGCACAGGCAATTCTTTCCGCGCGAGTGGGAGGCGCTCTTGCACTACAACGGCTTCGAGGTGGTGAACCTCTTCGGAGACTTCCACCGCGGCCCGTTCGATCGCACGAGCGAGGTGATGGTGTGGCACTGCAGGGCGCGCCGGTGAGCGAGCTCGTCGCTCGCCTCCAAGGAGTGCGCGCGAGGATCGAAAGCGCGGCGCGCGCGTGCGGACGAGATCCTGCGCACGTGAAGCTAGTCGCGGTCTCCAAGACGCACTCAGCGACCGCGATTCGTGAGGTGTACGGGGCGGGCCAGCGGGCCTTCGGTGAGAGCTACGCGCAGGAGCTCCATGACAAAGCCGCGCAGCTAGCGGACCTCGCGGACGTCGAGTGGCATTTCATCGGGCACTTGCAGTCCAACAAAGCGAAGGTGGTCGCCGCGCACGCGCGGGTCGTGCACACCGTAGACAGTGAGTCGCTCGCGCGAGAGCTCGGCAAGCGCGCGGCGAAGGAGTCGCGTGTGATCGAGGCGCTTGCAGAAGTGAAGCTGAGTCACGAGCCGACCAAGCACGGCGCCCGACCCGAGGAGCTCGAGCCACTGCTCGTCGCGATCGAGCGCGAGCCCTCTTTGCGGCTGCGAGGACTGATGACGATGCCGCCACCCGATCCCGATCTCGCGAGGGGCGCGTTCTCTACGCTCTCGTCGCTGCGCAACCTGCATGGGGGCGCGGCGCGTTTGCCCGAGCTGTCGATGGGGATGACCGCAGACCTCGAGATCGCGATCGCGTGCGGCGCGACTGTGGTCCGTGTCGGTACGGCGATCTTTGGTGAGCGTTAGCTCAAGGCTTTTTAGTTCGCGAAAACCAGCGGCCGATCATGGGCCAACCCCATTGCCTCGGGATCGGCTTGTCTGGAAACGCGAGCGCGGCCCCGCGGAGTCCGGCGTCATCGGGGAATAGCGTCTTCGCGCGCGCATGCAGGGCGTTGGCCTCTTCCGTACGATTCAACGCGGCGAGCGCCTCCACCAGCGCGACCGCGACGCGCGGGCTCTCGCCCTCGAGGCTCCGCGCGCGCTGCGCATGGGCGAGGGCCTCGGCGCCGCGACCCAAACGTGACAGCACACGCGCGAGCTCAGCGTGGATGGGAGACGCCCCCGGTGAAGCGAGCAGACCGAGCGCGAGATCTTCGCGCGCCGTCTCCGGTCGATCACGTCGACGCTCCGCCATGCCAGCCGCGAGGTAGGCAGTCCATGTTCCATGCGCGGCGGCGAGCCTGCGCGCGCGTATGGCGACACCCTCGAGCGCGTCCACCGGAGCTTGCTCGGCAGCGCGCACAGTGGCGTCGACCTCCATCGCCGCCGAGGGGTTCGAGAGCGCGAGTCTCCCTCGCTGCGCCTCCGCTCCGGCCAGAGTGTCGCGCGCGTTGATCTCGAGGTGAACGAGCCGATCCGTGGCCGCTCGTACGTCTCCCATCTGAGCGAGCGCCCGCGCGAGCGCCAGCTCCGCCCAGGCTTCTGCAGGCACGAGCTCCAAGATCGTGCGCGCGAGCTTCGCGATGCGAGACGCACGGGCCACGCCCTCAGGCTCTCCGACCGCGGCGAGTTCGAGCGCTTGTCGAAGCATGTCCGGGTGCGGCGGCGGCTGTTTCTTGCCCTGTTCGAGCGCGTGATCGACGAGAGACTGCATCACGACGGTGTCGCTCTTGCCCATCGCGAGCCGCGCGAAATTGATGAAGGCGGGGAGGTGTCGCGGGTGCTGCGCCAACACCGCGCGCCACTCGGCCTCCGCGTTGATGAGATCGCCGCGAGACGCGAGCACGACGCCGCGCTCCGTCTTCAGAAGCGCGTCTGGTCCGACGCACTCCAGCCCGCGCTGCGTCGCTTCGAGCGCGCCGTCGAGGTTGCCTTGTGCGCGCCGCGCCTCCGAGAGCAGCACGAACAGACGCGGCTTGTTCGGCGAGAGCCCCAAGGCGGACGACGCCGTGACCTCAGCGCTCGCCGCGTCGCCGACGCGTATCTGTAGCGCCGCACACGCCTCGAGCAGCTCCACCTGCGCGGGTGCGTCACCGGACGCTCGCGAGAGCGCGCGGATGGCGCTCTGCACTACGCGTGGATCCACGTTGGGCGCCGTGCCGGTCTCCATGGCAAGCACAGCGAGGCGACCGGCGGGGTAGCGCGCGTCTGGTGCGTCTTGCACCGCGCGCCCGAGGTGAAGCAGCGCGGCGAGCTTGTCGTGAGGACCGAAGCGCGTCGGGTCGTGCAGCGCGCACCGCTCCGCGAGCAGCACGCTCTCGAGTGCGTCCCACTCGAGATCGCCGAGGTCGTGCAAACTCCCGAGCTCCCCTTTGAGCGGGGCCCACGCTTCTTCGAACGCGGCGACGATCGTCTTGCCCGCAGACACGTTATCGACGTGCGCTTCGCCGCGTGCCACCAAGTGGCCTGTTTTAGCCTCGAACGCGATGATCTCGAGCGAGCCCCTCCCCTCACCAGGTGGCTCGAGCTGACCTGTGACGACGACGTCCACGTCCTCAGGCGCATGCCCTTGTCCGGCGAGGTCGCGCCACGCTTGAGGAGGAACGAACGCCTCGACGGGCCGCGGCTCTCCGCCCTCCACGGTAGGCTTCTGATGCAGCTGCGCCAACGCGATCCCTCGACCTTCGATCTTCGCGAACCCGTGCACGAGCGCCGCGAGCCCGATCCCGAGACCGCGCCCCGACTCGGGCACGCCGATCGGGATGATCACCGCCCGCGTGCTCTTCACTTAGCGCGAGCCCATGCGCGGATTGAAGCGCACGCGCACGATCACGTGGCCATGCGCGACCTCAGGAGCGGGAAAGTGCAGCTTGTTGACGACGCTCGCCGCGCATTGGAGGAGATCTTGGTCGCCGCCGAACGGATCGACGTTGACGCTGTCCACGTGGCCGATCTCGTCCAACGTCACGTCGAAGTGCGCCCACGCCTCCAAGCCGTGGCCTTCACGCCGAGCCTCGTCCAAGCACTGATGCAGGTCCGGCGCGATCTGCTCGACGGCGAGGTAGGCCGCAGCCGTGTATGTATCGACGGTGTTGACGCGACCCGTCCGACCGCTCCGATCCGAAAACACAGTGGGGAGCACGATCGTATCGGAGCCATTGCGCGGCGGCGCGAACCGCAGGGCTTTCGCTGCGTCTTGCATGCATATGATCGTCTCTTTGACGATCTCGCACGCAGCGTAGGACTCTACCTTCTGCACGCGTCCGTCCGGGCCGACGCGCGCGACGATCGCCACGTGCCCATGCTGCGTGGGATCGAGCACCAGGCCGCGGTGGTAACAGGAGCGGAACGCTGCGCGCGTGTCCTCGATCGCTCGCTCCGTCGCTGTGCGCCCACGGTCGTCGGCGTTGGTCGCGTTCGTGGGGAGCGGCGCAGGCAGACCACCGTCCTCGGTGGGCTTGACGGGCGTGGGAGACCACTCAGGCAGCGGAGGGATCCAAGCCTGACCGAGATCTCCGGAGGGCGGGCACGACGTGAAGCGGTCGACCCCGTCCGAGCTCACCTCGAAGTCTGCGATCTCGGCGCTGATGGCCTTCTTGGGTTCCTCTGGCACGACTGGGGGCGCCGCCGTCCCGCCGCAGGCAGCGACGACGAGAGCCGTCGAGAGGCAGAGGACGAGCGACCGCGCGAGCACGAGACCGGGATCAATACCGCGTGCCTGGCAGAACGCCAAACTGGACGCGCGCAAAGCATGCTTTACACCTGTCCTTCACAATGAGCCGCGCCAAGAGGTCTTCCGGCAACGAGACGCTCTTCACCAAGGCAGCCGCCAAGGACACGAGCAACTCTCCGCTCGCAGAGCGCATGCGGCCGCGCACGCTCGAAGGCTACGTCGGGCAGTCTCATGTGCTCGGCCCCGGGAAATTGCTGGCGCGCGCGATCGAGAGCGACCGCGTCCCTTCGATGATCTTGTGGGGTCCGCCTGGTTCGGGCAAGACGACGCTCGCGCGGATCGTCGCAGAGAAGACGAAGTCGTTCTTCGTGATGTTCAGCGCGGTGCTCGGATCAGTCGCGGAGCTGCGCTTGATCGTGGAGGCAGCCAAAGAGCGGCTCGCGTACCGCGGCGAGCGGACGATCGTGTTCGTCGACGAGATCCACAGATTCAACAAGTCGCAACAAGACGCGTTCCTTCCTCACGTGGAGGTTGGCACGATCACGCTGATCGGCGCGACCACCGAGAACCCATCGTTCGCTGTGAACGCCGCGCTGCTGAGCCGGAGCAAGGTGTTCAGGCTGGAGGCGCTCGGGCGCGATCAGCTGGTGGATCTCTTGCGCCGCGCGCTCGACGACGCAGAGCACGGCCTTGGCGCGCTGGGCCTACAGGCAGCAGACGATGCCCTCGCGGCGATCGCCGAGGACTCGCGCGGAGACGCGCGCCGGGCGCTGAACACCCTCGAGATCGTGGCCGCTCACGTTCACGCGGCCTCCGCGGCGATCATCGACGTGCCGGCGCTCGAGGCGGCACACGCGCACTCGCCGCTGCTTTACGACAAGGGCGGCGAGGAGCACTACAACGTCACGAGCGCGTTCATCAAGTCGATGCGCGGCAGTGATCCCGACGCTGCGGTGTATTGGCTGATGCGGATGCTCGACGGAGGAGACGATCCGTTGTTCGTCTCGCGGCGCATGATCATCTTCGCGAGCGAGGACGTCGGCAACGCTGACCCGCGCGCGCTGGTCGTGGTGACCGCGGCCGACCACGCTTTCCAGCGGATGGGCCTGCCCGAGGGGCTCTACCCGCTCGCGCACGCGGCGATCTACCTCGCGTGCGCGCCCAAATCGAACGCGTGCAACGTCGCCTGGCACCGCGCGAAGGCGCTCATCGAGCAGCACGGCGCGCTCCCCGTGCCGAAGAAGCTCCGCAACGCCGTCACGAAGCTCATGAAGGAAGATGGCTACGGCGCCGGCTACAAATACGCGCACGACTACGATGGCGGGGTGGCTCCCGGCGAGACCTACCTGCCCGATGCGATCGCCGACGAGCACCTCTACGAGCCTACGGAACGCGGCGAGGAGACGCGCATCAAGGCGCGCCTCGAAGCGCTGCGCGGGCAGCGGCGAGGGCAGTGAGTAGCGCGCTAGTCTTGCTGGTGCTCGTCGCGGCGGGCTCGCTTGGATGCAGCCGCGAGAGGCCTCCACCGCCGCCCGCGGCGCCGGTTGATTCGCCTTCGGGCGCGCCCGCCTCTGCTGCGCCGCCGCTCGCGCCCGTGGACATCCCGCGGAGCGGCCCGACGCCTGGTCACGTCGCGTGCGGCGGCCCGTGCGCGATCGGCAAAGAGGCGTGCTGCAGCCTCAGCCCGGATCCCGGCACCGTCCAAAGGCAATGCGTCCCGTGGCGGCCAGGCGCCGAGGCCGCGGAGCTCTGCGAGGTGCTCTTCGGAGACCATCGCCGCACATCGCTCGACGTCGCGACCTGCGACGAACGCGCGGACTGCGCGGCGGGCCAGGAGTGCTGCACGCTGCCCGAGCACCCGGGGGAGACGACGGTGACCGCTTGCGTGCCGAAGGGTGACTGCATCTACGCGCGCGCATGCCGGGTCGACTCCGAGTGCGCGGCCGGCACCGAGTGCAGGGCGAACATCAACGAGTGCGTCCGCGGGGAGCGCGCGAGCTGCGGCCACACGCGCTGCGTGCCGACGCTCTCGCCGGTCTCGTGCGACGGCAAGCCGTGCACGCCGAGCGCACCGGTTTGCCTCCTCGGCGACGGCGGCCCGCGCTGCACGAGCGCGGGGGAGAGCAGAGATCTCCCGCGGCTGCTCTGCACGAAGCCGTCCCAGTGCGGCGATGGCCGGCGCTGCTGCCTCGAGCGCGCGCCGTCGGGCGATAGGATCGAGTCGGCGACCTGCATGGACGACTGTCTCCACGAGGCGATGAACGTTGCCTGCGAGACGGACGGCGACTGCATCTTCGCCGTGGAGAAGAAGTGCAAGCCGCTTGCTGGCAGACCGCGCGGGATCAAGATGTGCCAGTGACCGCGCGCCGCGCCGAGTATGTCGCGCTCATCAAGCGGGGCGTTCTTCCACAGCTGGTGCGCTCCTGTGAGCTCTCTCCCGACTCGGTTCTTGCGCGCGAGCCAAAATAGAGGAATCGCGCTTTCGAGGGGCGCTCACGACCACAGCGTACCGCGTAGCGACGCGACCAGCGCGCGCGACGCTGCCACAGAGGGCAGGCCCGCGAGCGTCCGGGCTTCGTGCGAAGGCTCCTCGCAGAGCTCG
>JANYHY010000483.1 GCA_025362165.1 Myxococcales bacterium
GACCAGCACGGTCACGTCGTCGCCGATTGTCGTAGCGGCGGCGCCGCCCGTCACGTGGACGACGGCGTTGTCCTGCAGGTTCGAGCGCGCACCGATGCGAATCGGGAAGACGTCGCCCCGCAGGACTGTTCCGAACCAGACGCTCGACTCGTCACCGAGGTGCACCTCGCCAATTACTGTGGCGTTGGGCGCGACGAAGACATCGCGGCCGAGATTCGGCCGCGTCCCCCGGTGCTCGTAGAGGGGCATCCCCTAGAACGTGATGATGACCGTACGAACCTGACCGACGGGCGTCGGCGGCGTGGCCGTCGGTGCCGTCGGAGCGGCCGGCGCGGTCGGCGCGGGCCCGGTGCCCTTGCACTGGTACGTGATGCGCCACTCGCGCTTCTCGGTCGTCGACGCGCTCGTGTTCGACCCGAAGAAGCCGGGGCGCGTGGTGGCCGCCGTGTCGGCGCCGATGACCGCTTCGCCCTCTTCGAGGATGTCGACGCCGGAGGGGCACTGCGACGCCATGTACTGATTGGCGGCCTGGTGCGCGCTCTCCTGCGGACCCTGAAGCGCGACGACGCCGCCGGTCCCCGTCTTCTTGACGACGCGGTAAGTGCCGCTGCACGCGACAGTGGTGGAAGCCATGACAACCAGACCCAAGAGCAGGCTCGTCCGATTCATATCGGCCACTTAACCGCCTTTCTGAGCACTACGCAAGCACAGGAAGCGCGACATGTCGCGAAGGGCTTGCAATTCGCCGCGGGAGTGCGGCGAGCGCGAGTGGTGTCAGCGCGCCCTGGAGCGAGTGCTTGTTCGCGCGCACGATCGACGCCTCCACGATTTCTCCCGCGGGCGAGACGTCAGGCGGAACGTCGAGGTGCACGATCTCCGCGCGCTCGGTCCTGCCTTGCACGCGGACGCTGGCGCCGGTGGTCGGCTGCGTCTTGCTCGCGCCTTCGACGAGCACGCGCTGCGTCGATCCGACGAGCGACACGAGGTGCGCGCTCCCTTGCATCTCCATGAGCGCGAAGAGCTCTGCGAGGCGCGCGCTCTTCACCTCTTCGGTCACGTCGTCGACGAGCTTCCGCGACGGCGTGTGCGGGCGCGGCGAATACTTGAAGCCGAAGAGCGACGTGAAGCCGACCTCGCGCACGAGCGAGAGCGTCGCCTCGAAGTCCTCGTCGGTCTCGCCGGGGAAGCCCACGATGATGTCGGTCGACAGCGTCATCCCGGGCCGCGCGTCCGCGAGGCGCCGCACGCGCGCGACATACTCGGCGCGCGTGTAGCGGCGGATCATGCGACGGAGCATCCGGTCGCTCCCGGACTGCGAGGGCATGTGGATATGGCGCGCGAGCACGTCGAGCTCCGCGTGGGCTGCCGCGAGAGACGCCGTCGCGTGGCGCGGGTGCGGGCTCGTGTAACGAAGGCGCGCGAGGCGCGGCACCTCACGCGCGATGAGGCGCAGCAGGGCGGGGAACTGGCTCTCGTCGGGATCGTCGCTCTCTGGGGCGGGCAACGTGGCGTCCTTGAAGCTGTCCACCGTCTGACCGAGGAGCATGACCTCGCGCGCTCCAGCTTCGACCCAGCGAGCGCACTCGTCGATGATGTCTGTCGCGGGGCGGTACCGCTCGGGCCCGCGCGTGTACGGGACCACGCAGAACGAGCAACGCTCGTCGCACCCCTTCATCGTCGTGACGAACGCGCTCACCGGCGCCTTGCCACGCTCGGGCCGCGCCGAGAGGAAGCGCGGCGCGTCGATGTCGAACACAGTACGCGCGATCGGCGGCGCGCCCTGACGCTGCGCGAGCAAGAGCGCAGGCAGCTCCGCGAGATTGTCCGGCCCGATGACCAGATCCAAATCTTCTACTCGAGCGAGAAGCGCCTCACCCTCTTGTTGCGCAACGCAGCCGGCGACGACGATCACGAGGTCCGGCTTGTTTCGCTTCAAGGGAACGAGCCGCCCCACCTCGCTGCGCAGCTTTTGCTCGGCCTTCTCGCGAACGCTGCACGTGTTGAGGACGATCACGTCGGCCTCTGCGGCGGTCTGCGCGCGAGACCAGCCGTGGGCAGCAAGCACCTCTTCCATGCGATCGGAGTCGTGGACGTTCATCTGGCAGCCGAACGTCTGGAGGTAGAAGGTGCCGCTCACGATCCCGCGAGGTACCACGACGCGGCTCTTGCCGCACCTGCGCTGAAAGGACAGTGGTATCGTGCGCGCCCATGACCGCCGAATTCGAGAACCTCGTCGACATCTTCGATTACGCCATCAAGAGCTACGGCTCTCGCGAGCTGTTCGGGACCAAAGAAGCCGGCTCCTGGACGTGGTCCACGTACGATCAGTTCGGCAAGGACGTCGATCGCGCGCGCGGCGGTCTCGCGGCGCTCGGTCTGTCACGCGGCGATCACGTCGCGATCATCAGCGACAACCGCATCGAGTGGGCGGTCCTCGCGTACGGGTGCTTCGGCCTCGGCGCCGCGTTCGTCCCGATGTACGAGGCGCAGCACGAGAAGGACTGGGAGTTCATCGTGCATGACTGCGACGCCAAGGTGCTCGTCGTCGCGAACAAAGCGATCTTGGAGAAGTGCAAGCGGCTCTTCGACGTGGTGCCTTCGCTGCAGAAGATCGTGTGCCTCGAGGATGTGGCTGGCGAGGGCTCCAAGGTGACGACGTACAAGTCGCTGCTCGCGTCCACCGATCGCGTCACGTCCACCAAGCCCAAGCGTGAAGACACCGCGTGCATCATCTACACGAGCGGCACCACCGGCAACCCGAAGGGCGTGGTCCTCTCGCACTACAACATCGCGTCCAACGTCAACGCGGTCCACTCGATCTTCCCCATGAACGAGGCAGATCGTTCGCTCTCGTTTTTGCCGTGGGCGCACGTGTTCGGCCAAGTCTGCGAGCTGCACTGCCTCTTCTCGCTCGGCGCAAGCATGGGGCTGTGCGAGAGCACCAACAAGATCATCGAGAACCTCGCGGAGGTTCGCCCGACCGTGCTGATGAGCGTGCCGAGGATCTTCAACAAGATCTATCAAGCAGTGCAAAAGCAGATCTCCGAGCAGCCCGCGCCGATCCAGTCGATGGTCAAGTCGGCGCTCGCGGCGACCGCAAAGGAGCGAGAAGGCAAGCGCCTCTCGATCAAGGAGCACCTCGTGCTCACGCTCGCAGACAAGCTCGTGTTCAGCAAAGTGCGCGCGCGCTTCGGTGGACGTTTGCGCTACGCGTTCAGCGGCGGCGCTGCGATCAGCCGCGACGTAGCTGAGTTCATCGACAGCCTCGGCGTCACCGTCTACGAAGGATACGGCCTCTCCGAGACCTCACCCATCGCGACCACCAACTGCCCAGGCGAGCGCCGGATCGGCTCGGTCGGCCGCGCGATCCCAGGCGTGCGCATCGCCATCGATCCCAAGGTGACGACCTCCGAGCGCAAAGACCGCGTGGAAGGAGAGATCCTCGTCTACGGCTCCA
The DNA here is from genome assembly GCA_025362165.1 of Myxococcales bacterium. Classification (GTDB taxonomy): domain Bacteria; phylum Myxococcota_A; class Polyangia; order Polyangiales; family Polyangiaceae; genus JANYHY01. Next base: position 3,458 of record JANYHY010000483.1, read on the forward strand.
ACGTGATGCAGGGCTACTTGAAGCGCCCCGAGGAGAACGCCGCCGTGTTCGCCGCAGATGGAGGCTTCCGCACGGGCGACCAGGGCTACCTCGATCCGCACGGATACTTGTACATTACAGGCAGGATCAAGGAGCAGTACAAGCTCGAGAACGGCAAGTACGTCGTCCCGTCGCCGCTCGAAGAGAAGCTCAAGCTCTCGCCCTACATCCTCAACGCGTTCGTCTTCGGCGACAACAAACCGTGCAACGTGGCGCTGCTCGTCGCCAACGTGGAGGCCGTGAAGAAGTTCGCCGCCGAGCAGGGGATCTCCGCGACCGGGGATGCTCTGCTCGAGAACGCGAAGGTCAAAGAGCTCTTCAAGAAGGAGCTCGGCAAGTACGGCGGAGAGTTCAAGGGCTTCGAGGAGATCAAAGAGTTCGCGCTCATCACCGAGGACTTCACCACCGAGAACGAGATGCTCACGCCGAGCCTCAAAGTGAAGCGCCGAAAGGTCCTCGAGAAGTACGAGAAGACCCTCATGGGCCTGTACAACAAGAAGAAGAGCGCGCAGGCCAGCGCTTCGGCGAATTGATGCACACCCCAACTGAGCGTTCGGCTCAGTAGTTCGTCTCTACCTTGTCCATGTTCGGGCTGACTGGCCACACGATGCCGCGGACCGCGTGATCGACGCATGAAGCGACGCCGACGTTTGGCGGTGAGGTGGTTACGGTGACGCCCACGGGGTGACCGTTCTGGACGGCAGCCAAGACGTGAACGTGCATGCTGTCGGGCGCGCCGCAGCCGTTGATGAAGCTTGCATTCTGCATGGGTCGGGACAGCTCATCGAGCGTGAGGTCGCGCTGGGCCCCGCCGCCGAGGTCGACCTTCTGCTCGGCCTTCGCCCACGCGGCCTCGAAGCTTTGACCACCGCCGCCGAAACCA
>JANYHY010000862.1 GCA_025362165.1 Myxococcales bacterium
CTGACCGGGCTTGGCAAGCCCTGCACATGTCCGCAAGACAAGGGAGTCTGGGTATGCCCTTGAGAACTCGACGACAGCTCGCCTTCGCTCTCGTGTTGGCGAGCTTGGCGTTTGGATATGTGGCGTGTTCGTCCCCACCTCCCTACGATGGCGGTGGACGCAACATCGACAATGCGATCGTGTCCGGTGGCGGAAGCGCGACTCCCAAAGACTCGGGTCTCAAGGACACCTCGCTCCCCGATGTCAACGTCCCCGACACGTCCACCGGCGGCTGAGTTCGCTCGTCAGGGGCCAGCGTCGGCCTTTGGGATGACCGACGTGTGCTGCGCGTAACTCTCCGAAAAGTTGTGGCGGCCCTGCCCTTTCGCCACGAAATAAAAGTACCGCGTGATCGACGGTGACATCGCCGCAGCCAGCGATTTTTCGCCGGGATTGGCGATCGGCCCTGGCGGCAGGCCGACGTGTTTGTACGTGTTGTACGGGTTCTGCTCGTCCGCGACGATGTCGTGAGTGATCTTGCCGTTGGCGTATTTCGCGCACGCTGGCGTGTCGGTGACCAGGCATCCGTAACCCGCCGTGGGATCGCATTGCAGCAGCTTCGGCGAGAAGCCAGGGTCGCGCAGGCGGTTGAGAAAGACGCTCGCGATGATCGGTCGCTCGTCGTCGACGACAGCCTCCTTCTCGATCATCGAGGCAAGGATCACGATCTCTCTTCGACCCCAGCCGAGTGAGTCTGCGAGGTCTTTCACGCCGCTCGGGTTCTTGTCCTGCAGCGAGGAGAAGCGGCGCTCGAACTCTCTGAACATCTCGCGCACGATCTCCTTGCCGTCTGCGTCTGCGGGGAAATCGTAGGTCGCTGGGAAGAGCATCCCCTCGAAGCTCGGACCGTCGACAGCGAGCTCTTTCATCAGCGCAACGTCGGTCGTCGCGTCGAGGAACGCTCGCACCGTGCATATGCGTGATGACTCGAGGCGCCTGGCGATGTCGAAGCGGGTCCACCCCTCCGGGATCGTCGCGCGGACCTTGCTCGCGCCGCTCCGCTCGAGGCGCGCGAGCAGCTCGTGTGGAGAGAGATCGTCGCTCAAGATGTGATGACCCACCACGAGCGCGTTGGTCCCATGCATGCGCAAATAGACCGAGAAAATAGCCGGACTCCCAACCGCGCCTTGCGAGACGAGTTTGTCGGTGAGCTCGGCTGGGGTCATGTTCTGCGTGACGTCGATCTCCACGAGAGCGGTGCCGCCGCCGGGGCCATCCGCGTACGGATAGACGAACAACATCAGGATCAAGAAGGTCGCGAGGAGCAACGCGACCACTCCAGCGAACCACTTCACGAGGCCTGCGCGAGGTTGCTCCGGCAGAGGCAACGGGCGCATGCGCTCTGCGAGGCGTTCTTCACGCTCGTCTTGCTGCGCGCGCTTTCGCTCGCGGACCTTGCGCTCGCGGACGACTCTACTGCGCTTGGTCTTGACCGGAGGGAGCTTGCTCATTCGTCACCCCGATGAGATCGCGCGTCGAGCCACGCTTGGAGAATGACGACCGCAGACGCCTCATCGATGTGCGCGCGCGCCTTCTTGCCATGCACCTCCGCCGCCCCCAGCGCGCGTCTCGCTTGCACCGTGGAGAGGCGCTCGTCCACGAGCTCCACCGTGGTGCGGGTCGCGTCGGCGATCTCTTGCGCCAAGAGGCGGGCCTTTCGTGCGGCCTCGCCCTCGCCGCCTTTCATGTCGAGCGGCAGTCCGACGAGCACGTGGTTGATCTCCTCTTGTTTCACGAGCGCTGCGAGCGATCGCAACAAGCTCGGGCGGTCGCGGCCGTCGAGCGTGCCGCGTGGGTGCGCGAGCATCCCCATGTCGTCGGAGATGGCCACGCCCACGCGGACCGCTCCCAAATCGAGCGCGCACGTCTTGGCCATTTTCAAGCTGTCTTACCACGCACCGCTGTGGGTTCGGTCACTCTGTGTACGCTCTCTGGATTCCCTTGATTCTCCGCGGTGTCCGTAGGACAACCGCCCGCCCCCACATGGATCTCCGCGCGGTCAAAGGGATGAACGACGTGCTCCCCGCCGACATGGCGGCTTGGCACCGGCTGGAGAAGGCTTACGCGCGCGCTCTCACGCTCCATGGGTTTCGTGAGGTGCGCACGCCGCTCGTCGAGTCCACTCCGCTCTACGTGCGCACGGTCGGAGAGACGACGGACATCGTGGAGAAGGAGATGTACTCCTTCACGTTCCACGACGAGGCGCTCACGCTGCGCCCCGAGGGGACCGCCGGAGCGGCGCGGGCGTACGTCGAGCACAAGGTCCACAACAAAGAGCCTGTCACTCGCTGGTATTACGCGGGCGCGATGTTCCGGGGCGAGCGCCCCGCGCGCGGACGCTACAGGCAGTTCTTCCAGGCGGGCGCGGAGATCTTCGGCGACCCCGGGCCTGGCTGCGACGCCGAGATGATCGACATGTTGTGCGGCTTCTTGAACGCGATCGAGGTGCCGGGCGTCGAAG
>JANYHY010000864.1 GCA_025362165.1 Myxococcales bacterium
CCGAGCGGCTCGCGCACGAGCGCTTGGCTCAAGGTCGGCTCGTACTTGGCGGCGCGAAGCGAGGCGACGAGCGCGCCCTCGACGACTGCGGCCTCCTCCCTCGCGTAAAAGATCGCGGCGACGAACGTGCTCATGAGACGATTGTCCGCGTCATACCGTCAATCTACGGCAACCACAGCGATTGTTCCCCAAAGAAGTAACGGCGCGCTAAACTCTTGGGATGAGCTTACAAGGTCATTTCGCGAAGATTGCGTTCAGTGGCTTGTTGTTGTCGGCGGTAGCGTGCGCGACCGCTGCTGTGCAGATCGACGACACCGACGCGGGCCCAACGAACACGCCGGACAGCTCCACTTGCTCGGGCACATGCAGCGGCAAGTGCGTGGACTTCAAATCCGACAACGCCAACTGCGGAAAGTGCGGCAACGCTTGCCCCTCCACCGCGACCTGCGTCGCTGGCGGTTGTCAGTGCGCACAAGGCCAGAATCGATGTGGCAACGCGTGCGTCGATAACAAGACGGATCTCAACAACTGCGGCAAGTGCGGACAAGTATGTGGTGGGGGCGACGCGGGCGCGATCATGGGCGGCGGCACTTGGGTGTGTGCTGCGGGCGCGTGCACCGTGCAATGCCCGATGATGAAGTCCGTTTGCACAGACACATGCGTGGACACCATGAGCGACATCAACAACTGCGGTATGTGTGGCACCGCGTGCGACCCGTCGCTCGAGGCCTGCGCCATGGGCAAGTGCTGCCCGCAAGGTCAGGTCAACTGCGCTGGCATGTGCGTCGACACGATGACCGATCCGAAGAACTGCGGTGTCTGCGGCATGATGTGCAGCGGAATGACACCCGGCTGCAGCGCGGGCAAATGCTCGGCGTACGTGGACCACGGCCCGATGCACACGTTCACGAACCTCACCACGGACCACTACATCACGCAGGGCAGCTGCTCCAAGGGCCAGGGGGACGCCGTGGATGCGGCATATTTCTGCACGCACTTTTATGGCAACAACTGCTCGCCGCTCCCCGGATATACCAAGCACACCTGCCCCAATCCAACCTACGGCAAGATGCACAAAAACGGCGGCTGCACGGGCAACGGGAACAACATCCCCAACACCATGTGCGATCAAGGCGCCTGCAAAATCGGCAATTGGAGCGAAGTCACCCAAGGCCTGAACAACATCGTTTGTCGCTGCCTGTAGCTCGCTTCATTCAGGGACGAACAGCCTTGCTTGGCGCAGTGCGAGTTCCCCTATGGACTCTTCGTCGATGGGATCGTGTTCTTCCACCATAGGTGACACCTCCACTCGCTTTCGTGGTGCAAGTCTCGCTCGGGCGCCTGGTAAAAAGAACTCTATGGAGCGTTGGAGTCCGCCAAGCGGGTGCGGCTTCACAGGCGGTGGCACATCGAAATCATCGCATGCCACTCGCACCTCCGCACCATCGGTTTGGCGTGACTACGCAGTCGTCGTCACTGTGCGGCGTGTTTTTGCTGGTTCCACGACGTGCGGCCCGAGCGACAAGATGAGACCTTGCGGTTGCTGGGAAGATTTTAGTCGGGCATTTCGTCGTCGCCCATCGTTGCGGCGCCGTCGAACCTGATGACACTCACCTTCAAACCAACATCGGTGACGTCAACCTGAAGGAAGTGATGAAACGCGTGCTCGGGACCGGAGTGGTCGAGGGGGGCGCCCAGTCCTCCGCTGATGTAGCTGGGTATTCCGCCTTGTGTCAGCTGCGCGAACTCGTGGACGTGACTGGCGACTATCAAAGATACTTTGTTCGAGACGAACAGCGCGAGCGCTGCGTCGGAGTCCAGGAGGGCCTGCGCGCCATCTTTGTCCATGCCGTGCGTGGAGACGCCATTCTTCGCTAGTGGCTTGTGCATCCCGACGATGATGTAGCGAACAGAAGTGTCCGCGCGCGCTGCGTCCAGGTCTTTTGCGAGCCAATCGAGCTGGTCTTTGCCGAAGCCGTTTTGACTGACATTGTCGAGCGCGACCAAGTGAACTCCGCCGGCGACATTGGCCGAATAGACGACCTTGCCCGGGAGTGAGCTCACGACTGGAGTGCGTGGCGTGTCCAGGAAGCGCTCGCGAAACTCCTTCTCTGCGTGGTCGTGACCGGCGACGATGAAGCCGAAGAGTCGCACCTCGTGATTGCCGAGCGCCGGATAGAACGGGACGGGATCGAGCAGCGGTAGTTCTCTATCGAAGTGGCCGTCGAGCTGCGGAGTAATCTCCATGTCTCCCAAGAAGAAGAACGCCGTCGCACCACGCGCCTTCGCCTCACGAAACGCCCAGGGCAACACATGAGAGTGATCATCGCGAGAGTCGCCGCCGATGATCAGCCGAACCCCTCCCGGAGTCCCGGTAGTGGGCGCGACGGGTGGACTCGGGCACGCGCTGAGCGCGACCAATAACAGCAATAGAGAGGAGCGCATTCGGCCACGATAACAGGTTCGGTTCGGATTTTAGGGAAGGTCGGCGGTACAGTCGCGTAGCCTTGTCTCGAAAGAGGTCCTTCATGCGCAAAGTCATCGTGTCGCTCTTCGCCGTCCTTGGTCTCGCCGCCGCTTTCGCTGCCAATGCTCCAGAGGCTCGCGCTGCGGACTATGGCAAATGCAACTTCGACAGTGAGTGTCACTCGGGCTGCAAGTGCAATAGCGGCATGTGCTCGGACATGCCTGGCGGCAAGTGCAATTTCGACAGCGAGTGCAACGGCAAGAAGTGCAGCGGCGGTACTTGCAAGTAGACTGAGCGCATGAAGCGTCGTTGGCTCGCTCTCGCGTTGTTGGTGATGTGCGGCGCGAGCGCGTGCACCACAGAGGATCGCGACGACTTCTTCCTCTTCCTCGTCCTCATCGGCTTCGGCATCGCGGCGAGCCTTGGATCGCTGGTGGGGAGCGGCTTCGCGTTGGCGTGGGCGGCGATGCGCAAGCCTCGCGGCTTCGTCAACTTGGCGTTGGCGATCCCATGCTCGGCCGCAGCGCTCGTGCTGGAAGGCTCTGCGCTCAGCATGTCTAGCAGCACTCATGGAGTCGATCGAAACGACTTCTTCCTGATGGCAATGACCTCGACGCCGCTCTGCTGGCTCGCCGCCACAGTGATGAGTGTGTTGATGCGACCACGAGTGGTGGTGCCAGTCATCGAGAGTCCAGAGACTGCATATCGTGGCGGCCCTCCGCAACTGCAACCGCAGCCACCTCCGCCACTGCTCACCGTCAATGTGATCGTCTTTGCGATCGTGCCGCCGGTGCTCGTGCTGGTCGCTTATTTCATAGGGCTCTACTTCTTGTTGCCCGAGCATATCGCGCCGGCTGTCGCTCCCTGACGCTCCCTGATAGGCTGGTGGCATGCGCCTCGCTCTATTGGCTCTCGGTCTCATCACTGTCGCTTGCTCGAGCGACTCCACAGTCGCGATCGACGACGCGAGCATCCTTGATGTAACGCTCGACACGAGCGTCATGGACGCCGCGAAGAAGGACTCGAGCCTGCCAGACGGCAACGTCACGGACTCCTCCACGGTCGACTCTTCGACGAGCGACGCGGATCTCGACGCCTCCACCGCAGACGCCGATGACGGCTCCGCGCTCGACGCGAGTGATGGTGGTGGCTGCCTCAATGTGGTCTGCAAGAACGGCCTCATTTGTTGCAACATCCAAAAGTCCTTCAACTACGGCAAGTGCTACAACAAGGCCTGTTTGGCGTGTTGTCAGTGAGGCATCGGGCTCGACTGGTCTTCATCAGCGCGCTGCTGATCATCATGGGGTGCGGCAAAGAGCTCGGGCGAGTCCCTTTCGCCAAAGAGGGATCCGGATCGACCACGGTCGCGCTCAAGGCAGGTGAGGTCTCGTTCTGGACCGACATCGACCTCGAGTATGAAGGGAGCGCCGCGCTTGACTACGAGGTGGAGCTGTCGCAAGGCGGCACCAAGATCGCCACCGCGTCTTGCGATCCGCTCGCTAGGTTGAGCGTCAAGTCGATGTGGGCCGAGACCAATATCGGTGACAAGCACACGCGCAACGGTAGCGGCAAGCTCGATTGCACCGTGTCGATCCCCGCCAGCGGCTCCACCACTGTCACGGTGGTCCTAGCTTTTTCGAGCAAACCGAAATCCGTCACTCTCAGGAAAGCAGACCTGGTCATCAAGCAGTGAGAAGATCCAACTCCTGTTACCGGTGCTCCTAGTCGCGACTCTTTCGGATACGAGGTCGTTGACGACCGCCTCGAGTTCCCGGCGAAAGCAAGTCCGCACGCCGGGCGGTCACCAGTTTCGGGGGAACCTGTCGCGATATGGGAATATCGACTTCAGAAGGACCATCACGACGAGCGTGGCGCCGACCATTCCGAGGATGTAACCGAAGAAGAAGGGCACGATCCCAAGCAGGATCGCGATGGGGGGAACTATCACGCAGACGACGAGCGTGAGCACGATGCCGACTGGGATGGATACATAACGAAACAGCTCGTCGCGCTTGGTTCGGCGATCCGTATCTTGCTCTGTGCACATCTCGCGCACGTTCGGATCGCGCATGTCGAGCACTGGATCAGAGCCGCATCGACCGCACGTGCCAGGCTGCGGCTGCGTGAAGGTGCAATCGAGGCAAACAAAGTGATTCTGCGAGTGAGGCGGTTGCATGGGAGTTTTACCTACCTACGTCGGTTGAGTACCTATGAGTCGGCGGCGGAATAGCTCCATGACCATCCCATAGTGCAAGAGGGCGAGCGCGGGATCGTATCGCGGTCCCTCGTCGCGCATGAAGGCGTGCTGCGCGTCGTGCTCGTGCCACGTGAAGGTGCAACCCGCGTCGACGAGCCTGTCACGAATGAGCGCGCGACCTTCGCTCGGGACGTGCGGATCTTGGCGTCCCCAGCTCATGAGCAGCTCGCCTCGAATGTCCCGCGCGCGAGCGAGCGAGTCGTCGCCGCCTAGTCCTAGAGAGCCCTTGTGGAGATCGGTCGCATACAGACATGCGGTCGCGCCGACGTCAGGTTGCAAGGCCGCGCGGAACGCCAAGTGCCCACCAATGCACACTCCCATCGCGCCGAGCTTGCCCGAGCAATGAGGCAGCGTGAGCAAGTGATCGAGGGTCGCGCGAGTATCAGAGTCATAAGCCGATATGGTCTTGTGGACCTTGTGGTGATTGCCACGGTCCGCGCCCTCAGTGTCATAAGCCAGCACCGTCCCTGGCACCTCTAGCTCGTGAAAAATCTCGGGGACCGCCACGACCAAGCCGTGCCCCGCCAGGATTTGCGCCATGCGATGAATGGGGCCCGTGCGCTGGAATATCTCCGAATAGAGCACCACACCTGGGAATGTCTCTGCGCTCTCCGAAGGGCGATAGACATAAGTGCGCATCGGACCCGTCGAGGTCTCGAGCTCGACGAACGGACCCTCTACCAGCCTCACGATTTCACGCCTGCTTTCGGGGCCATCAAGTCTTGCAAGCGCAAGCGAGGTAGCAGGCGGAGAACAAGAAGGTGGGATCAGGGTTTTGCCCGTTCGCTCCCCAATTGGTGTTGTTGTCCGTGGAGCAACACTCGACGGTCACCCATTGGCCTCCGTTGGCCTTCATCGGGAAGAAGTGAGTGCATATTGGGTTGCCCGAGTGCTTCGCGCCTACGGGGTCGAAGCCGCCGTGCGCCGCGCAGGTCGTGTTGCAAGACGTGTTGAGCGCGCTCGTATACCAGCACGCGTTGAGCGCCGAATAGCCGCCGCACTTCTGGCAGGTCCCGCCGCCGCAGCTCAGGCCGCCTGCGCACTTGATGCCGCAGCCGTTGCAGTTGTCGCGATCATTCTGGGTGTCCACGCACTGCTGTCCGCACTGCGTGAGACCCTGACCGCACTGAGAGACGCACTGGCCCTTGGAGCAGAGCAGCCCGGGGCCGCAGACGTTTCCACATGATCCGCAATTGACGTTGTCTGATTGAGTGACTGCACAATAAGCCACGCCGCCGTCTTGCGCCGGGCAGAGCACCTCATTGAGCCCGCAGTTGCCGCCACACTTGCCATTGACGCAGACGAGACCGTTGCCACACACGGTGCCGCACGCCCCGCAGTTGCCATTGTCGACCTGCGTGTTCGCGCAATAGGGGTTGCCGTTGTTGGGGCATTGCGTGACGTTTGCGCCACATGTGTCCGAGCACGCGCCGGCGTTGCAGACTTTGCCCGCCGCGCACTTGACTCCGCAGTCGCCGCAGTTGGTGCTATCGGTCGTGGTAGTCACACAAGAGACTGCGCCGCCATCACCCAAACATAGTTTCTGGTTCGCAGGGCACTGCGCGCTGCACGCGCCAGCGCTGCACACTTCGCCGGGGTTGCATGTCTTGCCGCACGCTCCGCAGTTGGTCGGGCTCACTTGTGTGTCGACGCAGGATGCGCCGCACTTGGTGGACGAGCCCGAGCACGTCAGCGCGCAAGCTCCTGCGCTGCAAACTTGGCCGGACTGACACTGCACACCACACGCTCCGCAGTTGGCTGGGTCGCCCGTCGTATCCACACAGGAGGTTCCGCATAGCGCCTCGCCTGTTGCGCACGATTTGGCCGCGACCACGCTGTCACTGCCACAGCTCACGACTGCAATCGAGAGCGCGGCGCATGCAACGAACGAGAGCTTCAGCACCCATTGCCAAGACAACTTCATGAGAGACCGCCTCCAACACGAAATGAGACCGCACTTCTTGGCCATGCGCAAGACGCGCCACTCGACCTCTTCACCTGAACAATATCTCGAGGGATACGGAGCCCCCAAAGACCCAGCCTTCGCTTGCGTAGCCAGGCCAACCGGGGTTGTTGGTCTGTAGTCCTGGAGCGCCAGGGACCGAGTCTCGGGTCGTCGCGAAGGTCGCGCCGTCGGGTAGTTCGTCGATGATGCGTGTGTCGTCTTTGGTGTTGTGTCTACGAATGAGACGCGAGCCCGTGAAAGACAGTCCGGGCCGTAGCTTGGTCCCCGCGACGTCCAACGTCAGATCGCCGCCGATGGCCATTCCGACTCGATCATTGTCGACATAGTTGGACCGGCCCACTTGCTCGGGCACGGGCGAGGGCGACCATTGCATGTCAATCCAAGTACGCAATGACTTGTAACGCGGGCGTACTCCACCTGCCCAAGACAGCGTGTCTTTCCACGTGAGGTCCGCGCCATAATTGCCCGGCCCTGCGCCATGCCGATCTTGATAGTCGGACCAGATGCCATACTTGACGCTCGTGACGACACCGAGCGACCAACGCGCGCGCGTGAGCACGTCTGCTTGAACACCAAACGACGCCCGCCACGGCAAGTAGTCGTGGACCTCGTGGAAGCTGCCGCCCGACTGCACGCCCGACGGGAGCGTGGCAGCGATCGTCGTGTCGAGGACGAAGGACTGCGGCGCGTGCAGCGACCCGGCAATTTTCAGCCATGGAAACGGTCGATAAGCGACTCCCATGTGAGGAGCCACTGCGACTGTCACTCCAACCTGATTGTTCACCAATAGAGTGTTGTAGTCTGCAGTGTCTCGCACATAGGTGGCGCTCGTGGCTGCGTTGGTGAGACCAATCGCGACTCCTACCCCGACGCTCAAGTTCTTGAGGATCTTGAACGCGGCGCCGCCGGAGATGGACAGCGCGGTCATGCGGTCGCCATAGAGCTCCGGGTGCAAGCTGTTGGAGAACACGGCCTCGCGCTCGTCGACATAGAACGTGCTGGTCGTCGTCAATCGAGACATGGGTAGCATCGCGTAGAGCCCAATCGTCAATCGATCCGGCACGAGGTGCTTGACGAGACCGAGGCTGAGATAAGTGCGCGTCTTGCCGCTGTCTCCAGCCGATTGGCGCGGGCGCGCGCGGAAAGCAGGTGCGGGGCATTGCCCTGCGCGCGAGCCTTGATCGCAGCCTTGCGCGAGCCACTGCGTCGGCACTGTGCCATTCGGAATAGGCAATCCATCGGCACCCAGAATGTCGCGCCCACCGACCGACAGCGGCACGTCTGCCCCGTTGCGGCGACCGTCCAGTGTGACGCCGATTTGCTCGGTATAGACACTAAAGCCAATGAGCGCGTTCTCGTCCGCCTCGCTGAGTAGGGCAGGATTGAAGTATGTGGACCCTGCGGACGCGCCGGTGATCACCGGATTGAAGCCGCTGTCTCCGCCTATGGGGCCTATGAGCTCCACGACAGGCGACCCGTGCGCACTTCCAACCAAGAGAGCGCCTGCGCAGACGAGAGGAGCAATGACTGTGAGTCTCATGGCGGTGCTTGGGAAATATCTTGTTGGAGGGTCGCTCGGGCGAGCGCGCACGACGCCAGATCGATCTTCTGGTCGCCGCGCGTCGTGCCCTTCACCACGGATTGGACGCGCGCCGACCCGAGCGTGTGACCGATGAAATGCAATGTGAGGCGCGATGGTATGTCTTGCGCGGCGTATGCGCCCGCCGCGACGAGCGAGCACAAATCACCGCATTCCGTGGCGCTCAGCACGTTCGCTTGCAAGTCCCAGGAGCCAGGCGCGGTGAAGTCTAGCGCGTTCGGCGCGATCACCTTGACTGACGCATATTGCTTCCACTCACGCTCGGCGGAGTGTCGAACACCAGAAGCCAGCCCTGAGACGCGCACGGAGATCCCTGGCAATCCGTCCCCCGCGGCGTCGATCGCGCCAGTGAGGTTCTGACCCGTGGGGTGGAGGGGATCGAGCTCGAATGGCAGCTTCTGCAATTGATTGAGATCGGGATGCGATGAAAAGTCCGAGGGTAAGAAGGTGTCCTCCACGACGCCGCGCACGGCATAGAAGCGCTCGTAGGTGAACGCGCAGCCGCTGCCGTTCGCTTTGAACGTTCCCTTGCGCGGGCCGTGCTTGCCGCCCGCATCCATTCGATTTTCGACCATCACCGCGCGCAGGCCACCCGCTGTGTAGTCGACGCTCGCGGAGCCCGTGACGTGAGTGCCGCAGTTGAGCTCCTCTTCGACGCGAAACGCTTCCCCGCTTTGTGAGAACCTATAGAGCACCCATGTAGTGGTCGTCTGAACGGCACCTATGACGATGTCGCGCGTGAAGTCAGTCTCGCGGCCGACCCACCATCCGTTGAGATCGCACGCGGTCCCGTCTTTTCGCGGGTTCGCGCAGCTTGGGCCGTCACCGATCACTCCGTCGCCGCACGTCACGTTGCATGTAGAGGCGTTGCAATTGTAGGTAGGCACGACATGGCAATCCACGCATCCGGCGCTCTGTACGTCGCACTCTTCACCAGGCTCTTTGATTAGGTTTCCGCACTCGCTGTCTACCTGGACGTTGGGCAAGACGACGTCGTGCGCGCACGCCATGACCGCGAGCGGGGCGAGGAAGCGTAGGCGCACGGACGCAACTTACTTGAGTGGCGCCAGAACGAAACCTTCTCTTACGACCTTGCTCACGTCCCCGTTCGCGTCGAAGGTTCGCTCCTCGAGCTGCGCGCTCTCTCCGCGCACCACGATCACGGTCGAGCAGCGAGTGCCATACGCGGGCGTCACGATGTGAGCCGCAGAGAGCGCGCGCTCGATCTCGAGCGGCACGCCCGTCTTGGGGAGCGATTCGTCTGGCGCGATGGATCGCTCGTCTAGCATGGAGAACAGCTCGTCAGTGTTGTTTGCACCGCGATCGATCCATTGACTCAAAAGTCGCTTGCCTCGCTCGACCTTAGGCCAATTGTCATCGAGTCGCGCGTTCGAGAGGCCGTGAACCCCCGCGACGATCGGCGTCGTCTGGACTGCGTCGTCACGCACGAAAGATAGACCGCGTAGGTCACCGCATATGAGGTTGAACGCAGGCAGTTCGTCGCGAGCGAGCGAGCGTGAGAACCTCTCCGGGTCCGATTGTCCAACCAGATAGTCACGAACAATGGCGCCTCGCGATCGTGGCGCCTCTCTGCGTGCCTCTGGATCGCGCACGTTGGTGAGCGCGGCGAACCTGCCCGCGCGAGTGATGCCCATCCACGTGCCGCGCTTCTCGAGATCGAGGCCGGCGAGCACATGCGGAGCGTCGGCCCAGAACGAAGCTGGAGACGTCATTCGATCCAATCGTTCATCGCGATTGGCGGCGACGATCAGCGGCAACCCGGGCCGCGCGTGGAGCGCCAACAATACGAGGCACATCAACTTCACGGTAGCAGGCGTTGCGGGTCACCACGAAGTGCGATTGACTGGCGCGGTGCAACGTGATGACGACTGGCGCCGTCAGCCCCCTCCAACTTTCCCACGGTCGCGGGGGAGGGCAGAAACACTCGGCGCGTCTTCTTATCTTCTCCTCCCCATGACCATGGGGAGGGTGGGAGGGGCTAAGCCACGCAGCGTGCTCTTTCTCGCAGCGTTGGCGCTGACGACATTGCTTGCGAGCCAGTCGCGCGCGGAGCCTTATGTCAGCGCGCGGATCGGATATTCAGCGCCGTTGGGCTCCACGTTTCACTCTTCGCCGATGACGTCGGCGGCGACTGGTGCCATTCCTTTGTCCCTCTCGCTTGGGGGGACACTGAGCCGAATGATCATCTTGATGGCGCATGTGGAGATAGCGCCGTTGCTGCGTGACTGCGGCACACTCGCAGGCTGCGGAGGTTGGGACGTTCACCCAGGTTTTGCTCTCCACGCGATCGCGCTCGAGCGAGGGCCTGTCGCGCTCTGGGCCGAGGTCGGCGTGGGCGCGGAGATCTTGAACGCGTCGTCCAGCGGCGGAGCCGTCTCCGCGACGACGACACTTCTCGGAGTCGAGCCCCTGCGACTCGCGATTGGAGGAGACTATCGATTCTCCAATAGCCGGAGCCTCGGACTGTGGCTTGGGCTCGCGAGCGGGATCTTCTCGGCGAGCTTCACCAACGTGCAAGGCCTGGAGGTGGACACTGCGATCCACGAGCGCGCATTGCATCATTGGTTATCCATCGGGCTCTCTGTCGGATTCGGTCGATGAGAGCGCTCGCGCTTTTGTTCTCTATCGTGAGCGTCGCTGCGGCTTGCTCGACGACCGCATCTGAAGCGCTGGCCCCACCTCTAGGACCTTGCGGATCATTCACTGCCGACAGCAAGGAGCCGACGTCGCCGTTGGAGCATGGACGAGACGCTATCGACGACTCTCTAGCTCGCAATCACGTCACGCTGAGCGTCTCACTGCTGTTGGCGAGCGATCCATCCGCCATGAACGCCCTTGTTTCTGCGGGTCTCACGCTCGACGCTCGCGCTGAGTCTTATGCCGTTGTTCCCGCGGCCGACGGATCGATCACGGTGGTAGGTCGCGACGAGATCGGCGCGATGTATGGAGCGTTCGATGTCAGCGAGTGGATTGACGCGCACCAGGGTGCAGCGGCGATGCCCGCTTCTTCACACGCTCCCTCCGTCTCAGTGCGTGCGGCAAATCTGTTCCTCGCTCTGCCTGTCCCTGGCGAGACCTCTTGGTGGTTTCGCTCGAGACAGTTCTGGGTGGAGTACCTCGACATGATGGCGCGCGCTCGCTTCGACGTCCTCGATGCGCACGGAATGTACAATCCCGTCAACGCGGAGTTTCCTAGCGCATTGTTGTATTTCGGGTTTAGCGAGAGTGAGCCAAGGATTGGAGTGTCCGCAGAGGATCGCGAGTGCAATCGCGCGGCGCTCACTGGCATTTTGAACATGGCCGCGGCAAGAGGCATTCGCGTCGGATTGATGACCTACAGTGCTGGCACGAGCCTCGGGTCTACAGTGCCCGTCGCCCCGGAAGACGACGCAGTGGTCGCGACTTATACGCGAGAGTCCGCCCGCGATCTCGCCACCAATTTCCCGTCATTGTGGCGATTGGGATTCCGCATCGGAGAGACCAAGCGCGACGCGTCTTTCTTCGCGAGCACGTTCGTCAAGGGCGTGATCGAGGCCAAAACAGGCGTCCCCATCGCGACACGCTCATGGGGCACCACCAAGGCCGAGGTGCTCTCGATCGCAGCGCTCGGAGGTCTCTCCACCGTCGTGGAGGTGAAATACAATGGCGAGCAAATCGGTCCGCCCTATGCCGTGGCTGGGGGATCTTTCACACATTGGGCGAATTATTCTTATGAAGACTATCTGACACCGCCTGTTCCCTATCAATTGCTCTATCAGGTCCGTTCGGCGGGCACGCACCGCGGACTTCGCTATCTGTCATTCGACCGCGCGCGACAAACTGCTTTGGCGCTGTCGGGGACGTCTCCGCGGGCGGCCGGGTTCACGTTCGAGTCTGGGCACGGCTACATGCGAGGGACTGACGCGTTCGTCGTCGCGGCCGCTGACCAGTTCTCACCTTGGACGTTCGAGCGCGACGAGCTCGCGTATCAGCTCTTTGGTCGATTGGCTTATGAGCCCACAGTGCCAGAGTCCACCGTTCGCGCCGTGTTCGATTCACGCGTGGGCTCGCGAGGATTGTGGGACTGTCTGCAAGCCGCAGGCGAGATCGTCCCGTTGATTCAGACAGGTGAGACGTGCGGGCCGGACGGCGGTGACTATGCTCCTGATCTCGAGTGGGGTGGGTCTGTCGGTTATTGGGCGGCGCCTGCTGACGCCGCGCTCGTCGCCGACGGATGCAAGCGCGCTCCGCACGGACCCTTCGACACCTTCGCGTTCGCGACACCCTATGAAACAGCCGCGGATCTCGTCGCGGGTCGTGCGACGACCAAGGTGTCCTCCAACGCGATCGCCAATCGCGTGCTCGTCGCCGTTCAACACACGCGTGACGCCGCCGCGAAGGTCACGACGTCCAACGCAGAGTCGCGTGACTATTTGCGAGAGTGTGTCGCGCACGCGGATCTCGGAGAAGCCTTCGCGCACAAGCTACGCGCCGCGACCGCCCTCGCCGTGGTTGAGCTCAGCGCGAATGCCGATTATCTGTCAGTCGCGCGCCAAGAGATCGCAGCTTCACACGAGGCTTGGCGCAAGCTCGCAGAAGACACAGCCTACATCGCGCCGTTCCCAGAGCCGATCCGCATGGCCAAGCTCGGCGCACCAATCTTCCATTGGCGCTCCCAGCTCACGCGATTGTCCGAGGACGACGCTTCCATTGACGCGATCGCGTCTCTACCTCGAGAGCGCCGCTCGACGACTCTGCCGCCAGCGCTCCAATGGCTAGACGCAGAGCGGCCAACCGGACCAGGAGTATTGTCGTTTAGTGCAGGCAAAGAAGTGAGTGTGCGCTTCGAGCTGCCCTTGCCGCCGGACGCTCGTGTCAATCTGCTCTACAAGCGATTCGAGGGCAATGTGGATTGGATCGCGATCCCCGCAGAAACAAGCGGTGATTCGTATCGCGTGACCGCCCCAGGACCGAGCGGTCTCTATGCGGTTGAGGTCGCGACCCGCGGCGGAGGCTGGAGATACCCTGACGTATTCCAGGGTGCACCTTATGTTGCAGTCTCTCCCTAGCACTTGTCACGATCGGAGGGCGTCACGCGACATACACACGATGCGCCCTTGGATCACAGTGATGCTCGCGCTCATAGCGTGCCAGCGGGCGAGCGCCGTTCAGGTGGATCCGCCACCTGCTGTCGTCACCACCCAGACCACGACTCCGCATTTAGTGGAGGTGCCCGACGCATCGACGCTGGCACCGCTCACGGGTCACGAGTGGCTGGAGCCTGTCGGAGACGACGCGCGTGAGCTCGCGAAGGTGTCGATCCCCGAGAACGTGACGACACGACGGCCGTTGATGATCGCCCTGCACGGAGCCGCAGATCGCTCCGAGTGGGCGTGCGCGGAGTGGCGCGGCATCACACACGACGTGCCATTCATCGTATGCCCCCGCGGCGATCGCACTGGCATGTATTGGGGCACCCCACAGTCTACGCTGGACGATATTCGACTAGCGAACATCGAAGTCCACAGTCGCTTCGACGGCTACGTCCACGAGCGAGGCCCCGAGGTGCTCGCAGGCTTCTCGATGGGCGCCTCGCAGGCCGTGGGTCTGTTGACGACCACTGATTTGCGCGTCCCTTCTGTCGCGCTCGTGGAGGGTGGATATGACTCATTGGCGATTGAAGGCATCCCTGCCCTGCTCGCCACGCGTGGAGTGAAGCGCGTGCTCCTCGGCTGCACGACCTTGGGGCGTTGCCCCAAAAGCTACTCGGACGCCAAGCGCGATCTGGAGCGCTCGGGCATTGACGTTCATTTCGTTCAAGCAGGGAGCGCAGCGCACGGCCTGTACGCGGACTCCATCGAGGCGCTCGCCAAAGAGATGCCATGGCTCACCACGGGCCTCGAGGGTTTTGCGCCCGATCCCTAGTCGCTGGGGCTTTTGGCGTGACTTGACCGTCGGTCTGTTCGCTGATGCGATGGTCGCATGAAGAAGCTTCCTTCCGTGCTCTTGGTCGCCGCAGCGCTGGGATCGATCGCGATGTTGGTTCGGTGCGGTAACAGCGACAACACGTTTCCTCTCGAGGGGCCCGACGCGAGTGGGGACGAAGGTATCAATCAAGACGACGTCTTCTTCCCCAAGACGGACTCTCCCGGCGGCAACTGCGGTGGCAAGCCGCCCGTATGCTCTGCGGACGGACACTCGGTCGTCGACTGCAACAACGCTGTCGTACAGGCGTGCACGGACGCGCAAGGCTGCTCGGCGGGGACATGCATTCCAGCGTGCGACGCGGCGATCGCCAACAAGTCCAGTGTCGGCTGCGAGTATTACGCGCACAACCCGAACATGGCGCTCGGCAAGGGTTGCTTCGCGCTCTATGTCGCCAACACGTGGACGTCGCCCGTGACGGTGACGGGAGACATCGGCGGCACCAAGCTCGACCTCACCAAGTACACCTATTTGCCAGCGGGCTCGGGCCAGAACTTGAAGATGAATCCCATTGGCCAGGGCGGGACGATCCCCGTGGGCAAAGTGGGTATCGTCTTCTTGCGTGACAATGGCTTTCAAATGGCCGCGTGCGGATATGGAGTCAATGTCGCGGAGAAGGATCCCGCCGCTGCGTCTTGGCAAGATCCCGCGAGCGGCACGAGCAACGCGGCGACCGCCCTGCGCGTGGTCGCTTCCGCGCCAGTGGTCGTCTATGACATCTTGCCTTTCGGCGGCGGTCGGAGCGCGGTGACGGACGCTACTCTGTTATTGCCCACGTCTACTTGGGATACGAACTATATCGTGATTACGCCGAGGCCTCTCGGCAACAACACCAACAACCCTGGCTTGGCGATCGTCGCCGCTGCAGACGGCACGAACGTGACCATCAAGCCCACTGCAGACATCACCGCGGGCACTGGCGTCGCTGGCACGACGAAGGGCACGCCTATCACGTACCCCTTGAAAAAAGGGCAAGTGCTGCGCATCGAGCAGGCGGCGGATTTGCTCGGCAGCATCGTGAGCTCGAACAACCCGGTGGGCGTATGGGCCGAACAGAACTGCATCAACATCGACGCGTGCTGCTGCGACGGCGCGCACGAACAGCTGCCGCCGATTAGAGCTTTTGGCAGCGAGTACGTCTACGCGAGATATCGAAATAGAGTGGATGGGCAAGACGAGACTCCGCCCACTCGCATCACGGGAGCCGTGGACGGCACCACGCTCACTTTCGACCCGAAGCCGATGGGCGCGCAGACCACCGTCAACAAAGGTGAGAGCTTCGAGGTGCGATCGAGCGCGCCGTTCGTCGTGAAGAGCCAAGACGACAAGCACCCATTCTATGTCGGCACTTACATGACGGGAGGCGGCAACTTCGCCGGCGCAGGAGATCCCGAGTTCGTCAATGTCGTGCCGACGGGTCAGTATCTCTCCAAGTACGTATTCTTCACGGACCCTACCTATCCCGAGACAGACCTCGTGATGGTGCGAAAGAAGGGCGCAGACAATGCGTTCCACGACGTCGCGCTCGACTGCGGGGGAAACGTGACTGGGTGGAAGCCCGTCGGCTCGGGCGGCGCGTACGAGTGGGCGCTGCGTGATCTCGTTCGCCACAACTTTGCGCCTCAAAACGGCTGCGACAACGGCGCGCACGAGGCGCACAGCGACGGGCCTTTCACGATGACGGTGTGGGGTTGGGGGACGACCGAGACGGACCCGAACTTCCAATCTACCTATGTCAGTTATGCCTACCCTGCTGGCGCTAGTGTTCAATCGATCAATAGCGTCATCGTCCCACCTAATTGAACATACCCTCAATGTTAGGCCAGCCCCCTCCAGCGTTGGGGGGGCTGGCGCGTCAGGCGCACATGCCACATGCGAGTTCGTTAGCTAAAGCGCTAAACGAACTAACCGCAGGCTTCGTTGCCCCAGTGTAGCCAGCGATCATTGACGGTCGCGTGGAGCTGCATCCCGACGACGATGCCCACGAGCGACGCGCCTGCGCCCAGGTGTCCCTCGCCGAGCATCGCGATCGCGGCGCCGGGGCACGCGCCCGAGATCGCCCAGCCGAGTCCGAAGATCACGCCGCCGATGATGGTCGCTCGATCGATCGCGCGAGGAGCGATCGCACGCGCAGCTGGGACGAGACGAAGGCCGAGCATGGTCAGACCCACGCCGCCCATGAAGACGAAGAACATGCGCAGATCGGCGAACGTGAACATGCCGTGCACTGCGTCGTAGCTCGTGAAGCCAATGCGAGAGAGCGAGAACCCGAGAGCACCTCCGAGCGCGAGCGCGAGCAGTTTGCGCGATAGTCCCTCGGCCATCATCGCGCCCACCGATCGAGCGCGAGGGAGACCAAGACGGCGATGCCGAAGAAGCAGGCGGTGGAGGCTAGGCTCCCCGGTCGCAAGCGCGCGCACCCGACGAGCCCGTGACCGCTGGTGCAACCGCCGCCCATGCGCGTGCCGAAGCCAACGAGCACTCCGCCGAAGAGCAGCACGAGCCACGAAAGCCCTCCGGAGCCGAAGAAGTGCCGGTAGGTGTCGCCCATGTCGAGCGACGGAGATCGTCCTGCGATGATCGCCGACACCATCGCGCCGAACGCGATGCCAACGAGGAAGAGGACGTTGGTGCTCCACGCGAGGCGCGGGCCGAGACGCGCGGTGTCTTTGTCGGAGTTGTCCGCTGGCGCCTGCGTGAGCGCTTCGGGGCCGAACGCGGCGAGCGTCGCGGCACGCATCGCGGCTTCGAGATCAGCTTCGGTGGTCTGGCGCGTGCGAAGCTCCATGTCGCGCTCGTCAGCGGAGAGCGCGGAGGACAGCGCGCTAGAGACTCCCATCGGCCGCCTCATCAGCGCGACAAATCCTACGGCGACGCTACCAAGCGCGAGAGCGCCCGCCCACCACGGCCAAAGGATCATTTCTTGGGTCCCGGATCGATCGCGAGCTCCTGTCCGTTCGCCAAGAGAGTTGGCGCGACGACCTTACCTTGCTGCGTGCGTTTGTACCGCTCGCACTTGGAGAAGTCCGCGTCGCAGTAGTGAATCTGCCAGACTCGGAGGAAGCCCCCTTTCAAGAGCAGGGGGAACAGCTGGCAGCGACTAGTGTTCGGACAAGCCATTGAGTCTCACCTACGCGCGCTCGTTAGTCGTTCTCGATCTTGAGTCAAACTTCCAAGCTACCACTCTTTGGCGCGGTCGCTGGAGCTAATCCCGCTCGAACGCGTCGAGCGCGGGCGTCGTCAGCCGAGTGGGCATCAACAGCACGGACGCGATGCTCAGGAACGCGGCGCCGACGAGCGGGACGAACACGAAGTCGTCGGGGAGGAGCGGCGCGACGAACGAGGAGATCAAAAAGCAGACCGCGGCGATGAAGTACACGCGCCGTAGCGTCAGCGCGGACAACGCAGCGACGACCGAGATGATGAGCGCGTCACCGGAGGTGATGTCCCCCAGCGACCAGTCGAAGGCGATTCCGGCGAGGCGATGCAGCGTCACCGCGCAGAGCACACCGACGAGAGTGAGCGCGCGCTGCCTGTTGATCCGGTTCGCCAAGAACTGCGCTCGCCAGCGATAGAGGACGACACCGACCGCCACTGCGGTGGGGAGAGTGAGCAGTCCGAGGGATCGTTGGGTCACCTGGAACAGGCCGAGCTCGCGGAGCGCCGCGCCGCCGACGCCCGTCACCACCACGATGACGCTCGCGAAGCGCACCACGTTTCGGCGCTGGACCTGCGCGACGCTATCGTCGAGCTGGCGGTCGAGCTTGCGGAGTCGCTGCCGATCGTTGTGCTCCGTCGCGAGCTCTGCGCGCAACGCGTCGAGCGCCTGCGCGAGCTCGGACGGCAACGGGTCGAGCTGATCGGCGAGCGCGGTCGCGGCTGCGAGGTTGCGTTGCTTGATCTCGAACTCGGACATGACGCGCAGCACGCGCTGCAAATCGGCGCTCGCCTTCGCGTTCTCAGGGAACCCGCGGAGCGATTGCTCCAACGCGAATCGACACTCCGAAAAGAGCGTGTTGGCGCGCGTCGCTGAGCCGCCTGCGATACACTCCTCTAGCTCGGTGAGGCGTGCGCTGCCGACGCGCGCGAGCTCCGAGGCGGCGCGCAAATCGCGAGCGCGCCCCAACGCTCGGCCGAGCTCGGCGGCGTCCGCGTAACGGTCCGCAGGATCGGCCTGCATCGCGCGCGTGATGACCTGCGCGAGCTCCTCTGGGACCTTGACCGCGACGCTGGCTCCGTAGTCGTGTGGCTTGCTCGCGGCGATCGAAGCGAGCACTGTCGCGAGGTTCGTTCCGAGATGTGGCGGCGCGCCGACAAAGCACTCGTGGAGCGTCGCGCCCACTAGATAGACGTCGGTGCGGGGTCCGATCTCGCCGAGCTCCGGGTGGAGCATCTCCGGCGCCATGTACGCGAGCGAGCCGCATATGTCGTTGGAGCGCTCGTTCGCGCGAGACGCGATCCCCCAGTCCAACAGGTAGACCTCGCCGAACTCGCCGAGCATGATGTTGTCTGGCTTGATGTCTCGATGCGTGACGCCACGACTGTGCGCGTAGGCGAGCGCATCGCAGACTCGCTTGGCGATGTCGGCCAGCTGACTCGGGCGGTCCTCTCCCGCCTTCGACCACGCGACGTGTGCCTGGTCGCGGATCAGCTCGCCGAGAGAGACTCCCTCGATCCTCTTCATCAGCATGAGGGGGCGACCGTCGCCGTCGCGACCGAGCGCGTGCACCGGGACGATGTTCGGATGTTCAAGGTAACCGGTGAAGAGCGCCTCCCGAAGCAGCGACGCAACGATGTCTTCGCCGGCGTCTGCGCGCGTGCGCTTGATGGCGACCTCTCTCTGAAGCGATCGCTGACGCACAAGATCTACGACGCCCATGCCGCCTTCGCCGAGAGTTCGCACGACGACGAGATCCGCGCCGCCAATCGCGGAAGCATCGAGTGACAGCGCTGGCAAGTCCTTCGGCCGAATCGTGTGCGGTCCGACCGCGGCGCTCGCAGGCAACGTCGGTTCGTGCAGGCCGACGGTCTTGTCGAACGCGAGCGGCACGCCGCGCGCCAGGATCCGCGACTCCGCCGCTGAGACAGTGGCGCGCAGCTCGTCCTCCGATAACCCCATCTCAACTAGGATATCAGTCACTCGCGTTCGACGAACAGTCGCGCGCGACGCGGCGATTGATCCGCGCACGGCGACACGGGTTCATGCGATGCTGATGGATTGGATATGGAGCCGGGGATTGTCACCGGGGACCGTTTCGAGATCGAACGCCGTGTCGCAGCGGGTGGAATGGGCGTCGTATTTGCGGCGATCGATCGCTCGACGAACCAGCGCGTCGCGGTGCTCGAGCGGTTCATGCGCGAGGCCAACACGCTTTCGAGACTGAGCCACCCCGACATCGTGCAGTACATCGCGCACGCGAACATCGGCTACTCGTTGATGACTCTCGGTGACCTTGACGGCGCGGAGACAGCGCTGCGCGACGGGCTCGTGAGCGCGGGCCGGATTGGCCTACGTCGAATCGAGGGGATGGTGCGACACAACCTCGGCTTGTTGCTCGCGCGGCGCGGTCGACTCGAAGAGGCCGAGCGAGTCGAACGCGAGGCGATGCTCAGCTTGGAGGCGCAAGGGGATCGTCGCTTGGGGAGCTTCTCTCGCGCCTACCTCGCCGCGATCCTGCTCGAGAGCAAGAGGCCGCAAGAGGCGCTCGACTGCGCGCGTGAGACCTACGCGCGCGCGGAGAAATTCCCTGGCGCGCTCGCGTACGCTCTCACGATCGCTTCTGCCGCGCAGCTCGAGCTCGGCGACGTCCCCGCGGCGCTGCGCGACATCACTCGCGCGCACGACACCATCGAGGCCGCGGGTGGCTCCGAGGACGGCGACGCGTTGATGCGTTGGGTTCACGCCCTCGTGCTCGAAGCAGGTGGGGATCGCGCCGCGGCCTATGCGTGCATCATGGATGCGAAGCGCCGGCTGAACGATCGCCAAGCGAAGCTCCCCAACGAAGATGCGCGCGCTTCATCGAGGGTGTCCCCGAACACGTGGGCACCGTGGCGATGGCGGCCCGGCTCGCACCTGTTGCCTGAAGCGAGATAGACTCGCTTGGTGCGCGCCGTCTCCTTCGTCCTTGCGCTCTCCGCGCACTCTCACCCACGTCGGGTGCCTCGATCGACGTGCCTGCGTAGGCTTCGGCAAGCCTCACACACAGAGACGCGTGCCGCTCCTCATCAGTGGCAGCGATCGCGAGTCGTTCGAGGACCACGGGCGTGGCTCGTCGTTGGAGTCTCTGCCCCATCGCCTCGAACGCGCGGCCTACCTGGCGCTCGCTCTTGCTGCGACGCCTCCAGTGCTCGCCGATCGCGGCCCGCAGCTCGCCGTCGAGCAGCGCGATCGAGGGATCATCGAGCGGCAGATCGTCGATCATCTCAGCGCGGTCATCGAATGTAATAGCAAGGCGGGAATGGCATCTCGGCGCCTGGGGGGCATGGAGAGCTCGCGTCGGGTTTCTTGATGGGAACCGGAGCCGTCGCGTCACGTGGGCTCGCGTCGAGCGCTGGGCCCGCGTCTGTTCGTGTGATGAGAGCGCCTGTGCTCGCCTCGAACGCGACGCTCGAGTCTTCGGGCGTGATGTCTGGAGCCGATGGCGTTCGCTCGCCCACGCCTCGCTCGCAGCTCGCCGTCAGCGCAGCCCTTGTGACGACGACCGCATGAAACAGCCTCCCCGGCGAGCCCTTCATCGGCAGCGAGGTGACTTCACGTCCCGCCGGTCGTGAAGGAGAACGTCACGTCGAACGCAGCCCCGCTGACCGTCCCGGTGACGTGCGTCGTGTACTTCGTGTTCTTGGACAGCACTGATTTCGGGATGAAATACACTTGCGCCGCCGGGATGAGCTTCACGGGATCATTGCCCGAGTTCATCGTCACGTGATCCACCGCGGCGTTCGAGCCGTCCGTGATGTCGTGTGTCGCGATCACGAGCGCGCCGCCGCCGCTCACGCTAATCGGATATCCAGCGACCTGCTGATTCGGCAACGGATTGGGGCTCTCGTACGCGTTGTGGAAGGTCGTCCAAACGGCAGTGTCGCCGTCCGCGGGCCAGCTCGTGAGCGCCGTCTTCGGCGCGGTGTTGCCGCTGCCGAAGTCCATCGTGGAGGTCTGACCGCCACCGCTGGCCGCGCCAAACCCATAATCTAATGTGTTGTACGCGACGAAAGGAATGCGGTGATAGAGCGTGTTGATCCAGCCGTCTTTGCCCGTGATCGCCTCGTGCGCGTCTGCGACCGAGTGCACTACTTCGTAATAGGGACTGCCACCATACTTGGCATATGCCATGCGGTCCCAGAACTGAGCGCCGGTGTAGCCTGGCTTGCCTTGGACTTCGACGTGGGTGAGCGTCCAGCCGTTCTGACCGATGTATCCCGAGTGGTTGCGCGACGACTGCATCGCCGCGTTGTCGCAGTCCATCGGCGGGAGCTTGGCCTTGCCGCGCACGATCGCGACCTCGTCCGTAGCGAGCGACTCGTTCGCGTTCGCGCCCATGCACTTGGCTCCGTACGCGGGACCAGGTGGAGTGACCACGGACGTATCCGCGACCTGCGAGTCTTTGCCTTGCTGCGCCCCATCGATGGGGTTGCCGGCGTCATCCAACACCTGGGCGTCGCTCGTGTCCGGCGGTGTGCTCGAGGTGTCGTCTCCAGAGCACGCGATCAAGACGCCGCTAGAGAGGAGCAAGATGCGGCGCGCCCGGAGAAGAGAAGACCAAGTCATGATTCAGTGACAATAGCTGGATTTCAGCCACGGCGAGCGTTCCTCTACGACGCGCCGCGTCTTGACCCTCGCACGGTTCGCTGATGCGATGGCGCGCATGCGAATCTCTACTTCCTTGTTGGCGGCCTTCGCGGGTCTCGGATCAATCCTCCTGCTCGCTCGCTGCGGCAGCACGGACAACCTGTTCCCCGACGGGCCGGACGCGAGCGGAGATCCAGACGTCATCGGGCAAGACGATGTCATCTTCCCCAAGAGCGACTCGTCGGGCGGCAGCTGCGGCAACAAACCCAACACGTGCTCCGGCGACTTGCACTCGATCATCGATTGCAACGGCGCGACCGTCCAAGCGTGCAGCGACGCGCAGGGATGCGCGAACGGGACCTGCATCCCCGCGTGCGACGCGGCGGTCGCGAACAAGTCGAGCGTCGGCTGCGAGTACTACGCGCACAACCCGCGCATGCTGTTCGGCACTGGTTGCTTTGCGCTCTATGTCGCCAACACCTGGTCTGCGCCCGTGACCGTCACGGGAGACGTGAGTGGAACCAAGATCGACTTGACTCAATATACCTATTTGCCCGCCGGCTCCGGCCTCGCGCTGAAGATGAATCCGATCG
>JANYHY010000553.1 GCA_025362165.1 Myxococcales bacterium
GCCGGAGATGCTCGGCTTCTCCCCGGCTCAGCAGATTTGGGACTTGAGCGGAGATATCGCCTTCGCGCGTCTTGTCCCGTTTCACCCGCGGTACACCTACTACCACTGGTCGTATCGCTGCTACGTCGCGCAAACGATGGACGGACAGGTGCCGGTCACGCCCGGTGATGGCACGTGGGTGCTCCACGCGCCGCATGGGAGCCACCGCGGATGGATGCGCGGGAGCGTTTGGCCCGTCGCGCCATGGTGGCTTGCGCGCGCCTACGCGCTCCGCGATTGGGCGCGCTACTCCGAGCGGCACGGGATGCCGATCATCAAGGCACTGACTCCCGCCGCTGGCGATCCGTCCGAGATGGACGCCTTCGGCGCCGCCGTCGCGAGCCTTGGACAAGAGAGCGCGATCCAGCTGCCACAGGGCGTCGACAAGCAATACTCCTACGACGTCGACTTTCTCGAGGCGAGCGATCAAGGGTGGCAGTCGTTCAAGGAGTTTATTGCCACGTGCTCGACGGAAGAGACGCTGGCGATCATGTCGCAGAATCTCACGACCGAGATCAAAGAGGGCAGCATGGCCGCGGCGCGTGTCCACGGAGACGTGCGCCAGACCAAGGTCGAAGCGAAGGCGCGCGCGTGGGAGCACACCATCAATCAACAGATGGCGCGCCCGTTCGCGGAGATGAACTTCGGCGACCCCGATCTCGCGGTGGAAGCCGTATGGGACGTCACGCCACCAGAAGACCTCAAGATGATGAGCGAGTGTGCGCAGGCGCTCGGTAACGCATTCAATCAGATGCGGCTCGCCGGAATCAAGCTGAGCGATCCGCGAAAGTTCGCGAAGCAGTTTGGGGTCGACCTCGGCGAGGTAGAGCACGTCGAACCGGTGCAAGTGGCGGCGAAGATCGCCCAAGAGGGCGGGGACGCAAACGTCACCGAGGATCACACATGAGCACTCGACACGAGAAGAAGAAGACCGATCGCGAGCCGCGCCCGTTTCGGTCACGCGCCATCGACGGGGAGATCTTGGCGATCATCCCGAGCGCGCTCGATGCCGTCTACGAGGTCGAGCACGACCAAGACCGACCGACACAGGTTCTCGACGGCGGGATCGCGGTCGTGCAGATCGAGGGGCCGCTCGAGCACCACGCTTCCTGGTGGTTTGACTCCTACGATGCGGTCGTGAAGCGCGTCGAAGATTCGCTGAAGGACAGCAACGTCAAAGTAATCGTGCTGAAGATCGACAGCGGCGGCGGCGACGCGTCTGGCAACTCCGAGGCGTCGAAGAAGCTGCGTCGTCTGTCTGCGAAGTACGGAAAGAAGATCTACGCGTACAGCGACGAAGCGGCCTACTCCGCAGCCTACGGACTCGCGTGCGGCGCAGAGGAGATCTGGCTCCCGCGCACCGGCGGCGTTGGAAGCGTCGGCGTCATCGCGACCACGCTCGACCGGACGAAGGCCAACGAGAAGAGCGGCTACGTCGTGGAGCTCCTCACGAGCGGCAAGCGCAAGGCGGACGGCCACCCTGACCGCCCAATGACGGACGACATCCGGTCCGTAATCCAGTCTCGCGTCGACGACCTGGCGCACGAGTTCTTCAAGCTCGTGGCGAACGCGCGCCACACAACGCCCGAAGCCGTCGCCGAGCTCGAGGCCGGAGTGTTCCTCGGCAAGCGCGCCGTCAAGGCTGGGCTCGCCGATGGCGTCGCGTCGTGGGACGACTTTTGCGAAATGGTCCTCGCGTCGATCGAATCTTTACGGCGTCGACTTCGCGGGCGGCCTCGACACATTCTCCGCGTCGCGCTTGAGCCAACGCAGGAACCGCCACGCCGCGTGCTTGTAGAACATCGCGCTCGTGTCGATTCCGCTGAGTCGTTTCCCCTCCTCGAGAATGGCTCTCTCCGCTGGGTCCACTCGCACCGTCACGCGTGTCTCTCTCGGCCGGTTGGCGGCAGTCGCTTTGATCATGACCTGTCTTTTACCGGATAGCGATCGCGCGACCAAACATTGTTTGACGTCAACGCGGCGTCTCACAGACACAGGCGCGGCGTCTCACAGCACTTTCATAGGGGGAAACGTGGGTTTCGGTTGGTGAATGTCTTTCACCGCCCGCAGAGTCTCGGACACACGAGGCCCACGCATGAAGACCACGCTCCAGTTGATCAAGGCTCGCGACGAAGCGGGTAAGGCGTTTGCGACGGCCACGACCGACGCGGACAAGAAAATCAAGCTCGCAGTCTTCGAGAAGGCTGTTGCCGCGGTGCTCGCGGCCAAATCTTCCAAGAAGGTCACCGAGACCAAGAAGGTCACGGAAGAGAGCGCCAGCGAAAGCGAGTCGGAGTCGGAGAGCGA
>JANYHY010000568.1 GCA_025362165.1 Myxococcales bacterium
TTTTGTACATCACGAGGTGAGTGAGGTTCTCGCGCCCTGCGAAGCGTGAGTTGAGGTTGTCGAAGAAGAGCCGGTATTGCGGGCGCTCGCCGATCGAGAACGTCGGTGAGAGCGGGATGAGCGCGCCGGTCGGGTGCAGCACGTCGTCGTCGCCGAACGTCCAGGTGATGCGCGTGTCCATGAAGTTCGACACGTTCGTGCCCGGCGGCGGCAAGCCCACCGAGCGAGCGCCCGCGCTGCCGAGCGTGAGCGAATCGTTGGCGTTGGGAGCGCTCACGGTCACGTCGGGGCCTTTGCTGTCTGGCTTCGGTGACGTGTCATCCGTTGCCGCGGGCTTGGCATCCACGGGCTTGGCGTCCGCGGGCTTCGTGTCGACGACAGGCGCGCCTGCGTCAGCGTCCGTCTGCGCGTGCGCTGCGCCGGCGAGAGTCAACGTGATGGGGATGAGGAGGAGCGAGCGCTTCATGGTTCTCTCTATGGTGGGCGTTAGTTTTGCGAAAGCTCGAGGCTCGTGCGCTCGCGGACGCACGCCGTGCTGGAGCTCATGGGCTGGGCTTTCATGTCGGTCACGATGTCGTCGCTGCATCTCGCTTCGATCGTGAATTGCGAGCCGCCGGAGAAGTATCGGAGTGTCCCGCTGAAGCTCTTGATGGGCTGGCCTTTGGTCGTGACCGGATCGAAGCCCGGCGCCGCGGAGCCGTTGACCTGAACGTGGCCCGACACGTTGTTGACCGTGTCTTCGTAGACCAGAAAGAAGTTGGACTGACCCTTGAACGCGGAGTACTCGGTGCATTCGGGATCAGCGGTGCATGCGCTGTTGCACGCGCTCTCGTTCGCGTCGCTGAAGTCGACCTTGCCGTTCCCGTTGAAGTCGCAGTTGGTCGCGTCCGCGGTTGGCGTCCACGCAGGGCTCGCGGGGTGAGCCCCGCCGAAGTGCTTCGGGATGTGCAAGCAGGTGCCTTTCGTGATCGTGCTGCAGGTGCCATCCGCCTCGAACTGGCCAGCGCTGAACACGCGAACGAACGCCGACTCGTAGCGGAAGAGAGCCTTCGTGTTCGCCACGTCCGCGACGCCGAGCAGTGTCGGCTCGGGGACGAGGCAGGGACGCACTTGGGGGTCGTAGTACTCGACGGCCCACGTGGGAAACCCGATCTCCGTGAAGCCGAAGAAGTCCGACGAGGTCCCGCTGAACGACTTGAGGCGATCGCACACGCGCAGCTTGGTAGGCGCAGAGAACGTGTACGCGAACACGCTCGCGTAGCCGCCGCCCTGCTGGTCCTGTACGTCGGTCGCGTAGAATCCGTCGCTGGCGATGCGCGTGATGACGACGTCGAAATCGAAGCGCTCCGTCGTGTCGTTCCACCCGGTGTCCATGTTGACCTGCTCGCCGGGGAACGCGGTGGCAGTCCCACCGTTGAGCGAGCGGCCGCGAACGTCCGAGATGCGTGGCAGTTGGTAGTGAATCACCGGCGACACTCCGGCCGCGTAGGTGCCTCCGGTTTCCGAGTCATCGTTGGACGCGAAGCAGCCTGGATCCGCAGGGAAATCGATCGTTCCGTTGCCGTTGTCGTCTTGGCTGTTCGCGCACTGCGGCGTCGAGGAAAGATCCTTCACCGGCACGTAGCCGAGATCCTCTGCCCAGACGTGCGTTTCTCCATAAGACGCGACGATCGGAACAGTGACGCCCGTAACCACACCGTTCGAGAGCTGGACGTTTCGGCCCGCTGCGCCGTCATTCACGCTGTAGACGGTGCCGGGGCGCACCGAGAGGCGCACGAAGCTGTTGTACGTGTCGTCGAGCGTGCCGTCCGCGCGGTGCGCTTCGATGCGGAGCTTGAGCGGCGCTTGAGGCGTGAACGCGAGAGGGAGCGGTTGCGCCGAAGTGCCCGTGTTGCCGCTCTCGATCGTGACGACGAGGCGCGCCTGCGACGTGAGCTTGCCGAACCCGCTCGAGCAAGAGGCGATGACGGGAGCGACGAAGGCGGCGGCGAGCAGCGCGAGCGAGCGTTTCATCGGCCGATCATCTCCACGCGGTTGTCGGTCGCTGCGCCCATGGTCTCGTCGACGCACGCGAGGAGCTTGCAGCTCTCGCCGCCGACTTGGCACGGGTTCAGATCTTTGCGGCACGTGTCGAGCGTCGGCGAGTTCGCGCAGCGACGATCGTGGAAAGCAGCGACCGCGTCCCGGCATCCAGAGAGGACACACTGCCCGCCGCTCGCGCACGTGCCCGCGGTGGTGCACGTGAAATCACCGCTGCCCGACACGACCATCGCAGAGTTCCCGGCGCACGCGCAGACGAAGCCCGCAGCGCAGTCCGTGTCCACGGAGCAGGTAGGCAGCCCTTGGGGCACGCCGAGCTTCGCAGCGTTTTGCGCGGTGACGTAGCCGCACGGCTTGCCCTGCCGCATGTAGTCGATGAGCGCGTCGCGCTGCTGGATCTTGGTGTCGAACTGCGTCGTGTTTCGCTGGAGCACTCGGAAGCCCGAGCCACCACCAGCGAGGTAATTGCTCGTCGCGAGCTCGTAGAGGTTCGTGTCGATGATCGGAGAGAGGCACACGCCCTGATCGCCGACGCCACGCTTGCTGCACGAGCCTGCGCGGTTCGCGCCGCAGTCTGCGTCGCTGTTGCACTTGATGCTCGCGCTGTTCACGTCGGTCGCGGTGCCGATGTACACGTGCTCGGCGCACGCGCTGAGCTTGCAGACCCGCGGGTTCTGCGTCGTGTCGCAGACGCCGGCCTCCTGAGTTGGACAGTCTGCGTCGGTCACGCACTTGGGCAACAGCTCCGTGCGTGCGCAACCCGTGCAGTTGATGACGACGCGCGCGCCTGCGATTTGCGCCTGCGACGCGCAACCTCTACCCGCGCTGCGTCGCGCGATGAAGTCGAACATCTGCTGCACCTCGAGACCCGAGAGCTGCATCTTGGTGATCGAGTTGTCGAACGGGAAGATGTTGTACATCTCCTCGATCGTCACCGGTCCCGGCAGCAAGTCTTGGCGGATGCCGGTGGAGTTCGTCATCGAGAAATCCGTCTGCACGCCGAGACGCAGCCAGATGCTCGTGCCGACGAGGTTGCCGAGCGGTGAGTCTCCGCCTTGAGGCGCGATGCGCTTGGCTCCGGTGGGCGAGTACCCAACGAGCAAATCAAGGTCCGCGACGTTGTCGAGGATGCGCCGGTAATACTGCAGCTGCTCCACCAGCACGGGATCCTCGGGCACGTCCGCGGTGACCGGGAACGCTTGATACTTGCTGCTGACGACCTCGAAGCCGTTGAGCTTGTTGTAGTCGGCGGGGTCGCCCGTTGGGGTCACGTCGTTCGGATCGTTCGACAGCACGAGATCGAGGCGCCCGACGTACTTCGCGAACGCGCCCGAGTGCGCGAGCAGCACTTTGCGCGGCGTGCACGCGCGCTGGATCATGTACGGGTGGTTGATCGGGTCGGGGTGCGGGGATCCGGTGAGGTGCCCGTCCAGGTCGTTGGGCGGAGGGCTGTTGCGATCGATTTCGAGCTTCGGATCCATGGTCCAGATGAAGCCTGGATGAAGCGGATCGGCGGAGCAGTCGCGGAGGGTCTGCGGCGGATTGATGACGATGTGATTGTGACTGCCGAGCACGACGTCGATGCCGGTGGTCTCGCGGATCATGCGCTGGTCGACCTCGAGCCCGAGGTGCGTATCGACGACGACGACGTCCACGATCGGCCGCAAGAGATCCACGTAGAACTGCGCGGTCTCCGAGGTCTGCAGCGGCAGGATACCTTTGTCGTTCGGCTGATCGAAGATCGAGGTCAAGCTCGAGAGGTTCGCCATGCCGATGACGCCGACCTTGAGGCCGTCGACGTTGAACACCGTGAAGGGTTGGATGACCGTATCGATCGGCGTGCTCGACGGTAGCGCGGGGTCCGCGAACTTGTAGTTGGCTGCGAGGACCGGGAAATCAGCCCATTTCTGGATCTGGCGCGCGACGTTGACCGGGCCGCGATCGAACTCGTGGTTCGCGATCACCATCGCGTCGACGTGAAGCGCGGACTGCATGCGCATCTCGGGCTGGCCCGAGAAGAAGTTGAAGATGGGCGCGCCTTGGAAGCAGTCGCCGCCCGAGAGGTGGAGCGCTCGACCCGCCCGCGCGCGCTCTCGATTGAGGATGTACGCCATTCGCGCGACACCGCCGACGTTCGCGTTCGTGCCTGTGTGGCCGAGGCCGAGGTCACCGTCCACCTGCGTAATGAGCAGATCGTACGGCAACAGGCGCGAGTGGATGTCAGCCGTGTGGAACAGCGTGAGCGAGGTTTGGCAGGTCTGGCCTGGAGGGCAGGGTGAGCTGATCGTACCGTTCGGCGCGCTCGAGCATCCAGGTGCAGCGGCGATCACGCCCACCAGACCCGCAGCGATCAGGCCTCCTGCGGCCACTCGACGACTGACACTCGAACACCACATTGCCGTCACCATTTGGCTTCGCCAGCCCCGAATTCTCCGCAACAAGCGCGAGAGACGGGCGCACCCTACACAGCAGGCAGACGCCTGGGAAGGACGAAGCGAGCG
Source organism: Myxococcales bacterium (assembly GCA_025362165.1). Lineage (GTDB taxonomy): Bacteria > Myxococcota_A > Polyangia > Polyangiales > Polyangiaceae > JANYHY01. Next base: position 4,542 of record JANYHY010000568.1, read on the forward strand.
CGCGCGCACGAGTTCGTGGATCGCGCGAAAAATCCGCTTATTCGGGAGCGCCTGTGAGGAGATCGAACAGTCGGGGGGCGAACGCTTGCGCGACCAACTCCTCCACGTCGTCCGCGGTTTCGGCAGCCAACGCATCGAGCGCGAGCTCTGCGCACTCCGCGAGGCTCATGCGGCCGACGGCCTCCTTGATCTCGGGGATGGCCGCCGCCTCCATCGAGAGCTCCCGCAGGCCGAGGCCGAGCAGGAGCGGAGCCGCGAGCGGGTCCGAGGCCATCGCCCCGCAGAGCGCGACCGAAATCCCTCGATGATCAGCGGCGCGTACGACGTTGTGAATGAGCCTTAAAATGGCCGGATCGAACGGCGACGCGAGGTGCGCGAGCGAGCGGCTCGTCCGGTCGACAGCGAGCGCGTATTGCACCAGATCGTTGGTGCCAAGGCTGAAGAAGTCCACCTCGCGGGCGATGACGTCGGCCATCACAGCCGCGGAAGGAACCTCGATCATCACGCCAAGCGCGATGCGTTCAGCGCGCTTGTGCCCACGCTCATCAACCTCGGCGGTGGCGCGCGCCATCAGGCGCTTCACCTGGCGCACCTCGTGGAGGTTCGCGATCATCGGGATCATCACGCGCACCTCGC
>JANYHY010000092.1 GCA_025362165.1 Myxococcales bacterium
AGGAGCTCGAGGAGCTCGAGGGCAAGTCGAAGAGCCCCGCGTTTTGGGATGAAGCGTTCGGCGCGGGCGGCGAGGTGTATCGAAGGCACCGCCTGCGCATGGAGATACGCCGCGTGGAGGATCTGCACGAGCGCGCCGAGATGGTCCGCAAGATGGTGGAGGCCTCGTTCGAAGAGGGAGAAGACGTGATCGCGCCCAAGCTCGTCGGCGAGTTCGTGCGACTGGAGCGACAGCTGCTTCGCGCCGAGCGAGAGGTCGTCAAGATGAACGAGACGGACCTGGGGGACGCGATCATCTCGGTGCGCGGAGTAGGCGGAAAAGCGGGCGCGAGCGCGTGGGCGAAGGAGCTCGCCTCGATGTACGACGCGTGGGCGGGCGAGCGCAAATACGAAGTATCGATCAACGAAGAAGCGAGCGCTTGGAAGGTGGTCGTCAAAGGCCCTTATGCGTTTGGCTATCTCAAACACGAACAAGGCGGTCACCGACTGATCGCCGCGCCCAAAGGCAAGAACGAGCGCCGCGGAGAGACGTTCCTCGCGCGCGTCGAGGTGAGGCCCATCAGCCAGCCCGACGCGCCCGCCAAGTCCGAGAAGAAGACCCGCGACGACGAGCCGCCGATTCGCACTTATGATCAATGGCAATCACGCGGAGTCCGCGACCGCCGCACAGGACACTCGGAGGGAGACGTTAAGCGGGTGCTCCAAGGCCGCATCGACGCCTTCCTCGAGGCTAGCGTTGACTCAAGCTGATCACGCGCTTGCGTTCGCGCGTTCGATCGAGTGGATTGCGCTGGACATGGACTGGAAGGCAATCGGTAAGACTGCTCTGACGAGTCAGCTCGACACGCGCTACGCCCTGCGGGCGGACGTGATGCCCGACGGGCGGTGGACTTGGAAGATCACGGCGACGGGGGCAGATGCGCCCATGGCGAGCGGCATCGTCAACAGTCCAGGTGCGGCGAAGCACGCGATCGAGAGCTTCCTGAAGAAGAAGAGCTTAATCGATTAGCTCGCCGCTCGCGTATCTCCATTGCCCGTCTTCGCGGACGAACTTGGACAGCTCCGTGAACGAGCGATCCTGTCCGCGCTCGAAGACCTTTGCGAAGAACCGCACCTCGTCGTCCGTCGCCTCTAGGATCGTGAGACCCATGAAGCGCTGTCGATCTTTCGCGCGCCGTAACGCGAGAACGAGCTCGGCTCTCGGCATGCTTCGGTCTTGGTGATCAGACGCGAGCGTGTCTACTAGGTAATCGCCGAGCCCAAGCGCGAATGCCGAATAGCGTGATCGCATGAGGGCCACCGCGGTGGGTGCGTTCATCGAGCGGTGCATCGGTTCGCAGCACTGCGCGTAACGAAGTCCCGAGAAACATGGGCAATCGGTGTTGCTTTTCCGATTGCGGGCTTTGCTCACCACGCGCTGACGGCGACGATGCGCGAGTCGATCGGCAACCCGTTGGTGCAGCATGCGGTTCCCGTGCCTCCGACGGCGACCAGCTTGATGGAGCTGCACATGGCCGGAGTGAACGTGACGTTGCAGCCGTTCGACATCGCGGAGCCCGCGCAGCCTTTGCCCGCCGAGCTGATCGAGCCGACCTTCTTGCTGTCGCAATAGACGTCCCACGAGCCCTGGCAGTTGGCTGGCAGCTGGTAAGTATCGATGCCCACGTGACTGACGCAGGCGGTCGTCCCGCCGCACACGAGCGTCGCGTTCGCCGCTTGGAAGCTCGCGATGTTCGGGGCTGCTTGGACATAGTTATCCATGGGGCAGGGGTTGTTGGGATAACAACCGCCGCTCGCCTGCATCAGCACGTTGAAGGGTTGGCGGGCGCCCGTGGGCGTGCACGTCGCCGAGCATTGACCGTCTACGCAATATGGCGTCATGCCCGAGCAAGCATTGTTGCAAGATCCACAATTGGCGGGGTCCGTGAGCACGCCGCCACATTTGCCATTGCAGAACATCTCGTTGGTCGCGCAGCAATGACCTAGCGCGCACCACTGATTCGCGCTGCATCCGGTCATGCAAGAGCCGCAGCGATCATGGAAATTCAGAGTGTCGTAGCAAACGCCGTCCGAGCATTGGGTCATGCCTTGTGGGCACGCGAGCGAGCACTTGGACGAGGTGCATGCGGGGTTGCCCGTGCTCCAACCCACGCCGCTGTCGTACGGGACGAGCGCGCCCGCGTCGGGGTTGTTGGGGTTGTTCGCGCCCGCCTCGAGCGCGCCTGCGTCCGCTCTTGGGCACGTGGTGGTGCAGCTTCCGCAGTGCTTCGGATCGATGGTCAAGTCGGAGCAGTTCGCCGATCCGCCGTCAGCGCCGCAGCGCGCGAGCGGCGTGTCGCACTGCGCCTTGCAGGCGCCCTGTGAGCAGACCTCGCCGGTAGCGCACGCCTTGTCACAG
>JANYHY010000617.1 GCA_025362165.1 Myxococcales bacterium
ATCCCCTCGCCTTGCGCGCCGTCGAACCAGTGCGTCGCGACAGCCTTGAAATAAGGTGCATCCGCGCTTTCGACGGCGACGAGCGAGCGGTGCTTGGACGGCTTGTCGGTCGTCGCGGTGATCTTCGCCTTGTGCGATCGCTGCACCAACGAGACCTCATCGGTGGGCGCGGTGAAGTGCGGTCCGCCGTCGAACGGATCGACCCTCTCCGCGTACCGAAAGCCGATCCGCCGTAGCATCTTCTCCACGCCCTTGGTCTGCGCGCCCACTTTGCCGATCACCTCTTGCGCCTGCCTCGGCAGCAGCGACGCGTAGATCGTGCCTTCGGGGAACAGGCTGCGAATGAACTCCTTGTTCTTCTTGCTGAGTCGATCCGCCGCCTCGTACGTCATGTCCGTGAAGTGTCGGCCGAGCGCGTCCCACAAGTGCGAGGTGCCGTCGGACTCGAGCGGCGGTAGTAGCTCGGCGAGCAGCTCGTCGCGAAACAGCTCGCGGTGCATCCTGATGAACAAAAAGCGCACGTACGAGATCATCATGCCGAGCCGCTCGGGGACCTTGCGGTACTCCGGCAACAAGATGAGTCCGCCGATCTCCGTGGGCCCGTTGTACGAGTAGCCGATCGACAGCGTCGTGTGCTTGAAGTGCGTGTCGAGCGTGGCCGAGTATCGCTCCTCGTCGATGACGTCGAGGTAGATGTATGGCGCGTCACGGCGGCCGAGCTGCGCGATCACCATCGAAGTGCCGATGATCCTGTCCTTCTCGTTGTCAACCAGAACGAAGACGTAGTCGCGGCGCTTGGGGTCCTTCACTTGCCCCGTGAAGCTCTTTTGAGCGTGCTCGAGGATGGCGTGGATCACCTCGCGGTCGTCTGGGAGGTTGACCGTGTTGAGGTGGCGCGCCACTGCGTGCAGCTGCTCTTCGTCGTACGGCGTCGCGCCACGGATCTCGTACGGCAACATCGGGTCTGCGGCTATACCACAGCGCTCGTAGCCCGGGCTGCGGTCACGTAGCGTGTGGCAATCTGCGCGTGGTAATCTGCGCGGCGAATGTCGTCGAGGACCGCTGATTACGAGCCCGGACAGCTGATCCCGGGGACGGTCTACCGCGTGCACCGCGTGATCGGCGCGGGCGGCATGGGTACCGTCTACGAGGTCGAAGACACGACGGTCGGGCGGCGCTACGTGCTCAAGACGCTGCACAGCGATCTCGCGGATCGCGCAGATCTCGCTGCGCGTCTGTCGCGTGAGGCGCGCGCGCTCGCGCAGCTGCAGCACCCGAACATCGTCGAGGTCTTCACCTCCGGCACGACCAAGGACCACCTCAACCTCCCCTATTACGTGATGGAGCGACTCCAGGGACAGTCGCTGCGCGCGGTGCTCGACCGGAAGGGCCGACTCACGACGGAGCAAGCGATCGACATCACGACCGATCTGCTCGACGCGCTCGACCACGCGCACGAGTACGGGATCGTGCACCGCGACGTGAAGCCGGACAACCTGTTCATCACGCGCGGACGCGACGGACGCTCTCTCGCCAAGCTCCTGGATTTTGGCATCATCAAGCTCACGCAGAGCAACACAATCCATACGGGCGCGCGCTTCATCGGCACGTTCCGCTACGCGCCGCCCGAGCAGATCCTCGGGCGTGAGGTGACGCCGCAAAGCGATCTGTATGCAGTGGGCCTCGTGCTCTACGAGATGCTCGCGGGGCACGGGCCGTTCGACGACTTCACGGGCGAAGTCGAGATAGGCAAGGCGCAGGTGGACGTGTTGCCACCGCCGCTGTCACGCTTCGCGACTATCCCGCCCGAGCTCGACCGCCTCGTCTCGTCCGCCCTCGCGAAGAAGGCAGAGGACAGGCCCAAGGACGCGTGCACGTTCGGCGAGAGACTGCGCGAGCTGAAGCGACAGCTCGCTGGCGCGTCGCGCGACGTACACGCAAAAGCCACCGTGGACGCGATGGTCAGCGGGTCGTCGTCGTCCCCGTCACCGAAAGGACCTCCTGCGCAAGGTCCGTCAACGCGCGTCGATGCCCCCGATGGCATGGTCGCAGCCACGCAGAAAGCGCCAGGCACTGCGATGCCCTCCACGCCGCGGGAGACGATGCGCATGAGTGGCGGCCCGCCCTCGATGAAGGCGTCGGCGGGGATGAAGAACAGCACCCTCGTGGGCGTCGCGCCGCCCTCGGCGAACAGCGCCCCCGCGCCGCAGCCTTACGCGCCCGCGCCGATTGATCGCGCCGCCAAGACTCGCGATGCGCCACCCGCGTCGGAGCCGCGAGAGCCCCGCTATGACACCGCTCCGATTCCACTCGTCTCGCGCTCGCCGAGTGACAGCGTCGAGCCGTACGCGCCGCGCTCCGCGAAGAACGAGACCTTCGGCGCACACACGACGGACGCGCGAAAGAGCAAGACGCCGTGGCGCAGCGTCGCGATCGGAGCCGTCGGGCTCCTGCTTGTGTTGGGTGGGCTCGCGGTCGCTTGGACAAAGCTCGCGGCGCCAGCGACAACGCCAGCCGCACAAAGTTCGACCCCGTCGCTGGCCGCACCACCCACACCGCCCGCGCTCGAGACTCTGTCTGCCGCCCCGTCCGCGACTCCGTCGGCCGCTCCATCTGCGACCCTGTCTGCCAGTCTATCCGCTGCATCGTCCGCCGCTCCCTTTGCGACTGCGACTCCGAGCGTGAGCCCCAAGTCCAAGCCAAGCGCGACGGCGACCCCCAAGCCGAGCGTGTCTGCGCCGAGCGGTCACCGCCCAGGATCTGGCCTATGAGCGCCGAATGCGTGCAGAGGCCCCGTTTTTAGCGGGCGATCACACGATCTTGCTATTGAAACGAAACGGCGTTATTCTTTCTATTGAAATGTTGGCCAACCCGAGGATCGCGACCAAGCCAGCGGAAGGGACCGTGATCGCCAAGGCGCTCTTGCGCGCCTCGGGGACGCTGGGCCTGACGCAGCGAGAGCTCGCGCGCGTGGTGGGAGTGAGTGAGGCGACCGTGTCTCGCCTCGCGAAGGGCGCGCCGCTCGACCCGAGTACGAAGGAGGCTGAGCTCGCGCTCTTGTTCTTGCGCGTCTATCGCAGCTTGGACGCTCTCGTCGGAGGTCATGACGACAAGGCGCGCGCGTGGCTGCGCGCGGACAACACGCACTTGGCGGGCGTCCCCGGCGAGCGCATCAAGACGGTGGAGGGCCTGGTGCATGTCGCGCAGTATTTGGACGCGATGCGAGGGAAGCTCTAGGTTCCGCGCGATCGATGCCGACGCTTGGCGCGTCGTCGAATCCCAGCACATCGTCTCTACGCGCAAGCTCGTCGACAGCGACGCAGAGCAAGCCGTCCTCGAGGAGCTGATCGATCGCGTGAAGCCGCCGATGCCCGCTGGAGAAGGGTTCTCTGGGCTCCACTATTTGCTGTCCGCGCCCTTCCGCCATCCCCCACTCAAGTATGGCTCGCGCTTCGGGACGACGACCGAGCGCGGGCTCTGGTACGGCTCGCTCGACCTCGAGACGTGCCTCGCGGAGGTCGCGTATTACCGATTGGTCTTCCTTCAAGGCACCGCCGCGCGCATCGCACCGATCACCGTGGAGCTCACAGCGTTCGCCGCGCGCGTGCGCACGCGAAAGGGAATCGATCTGTCTCGGCCCCCGTTCCGCGCCTACGAGCGGGAGCTCGCTTCGCGAACCTCTTACCGTGCGACCCACGCCATCGGTGCCGACATGCGCGCAGCAGGCGTCGCCGCGTTCATCTTCGTCTCGGCGCGTGCTCCCAAACGCGGCAAGAACATCGCGCTGTTCGAGCCTGCGTTCGCGAGCAAGTCGCCGCGCAGGTTCGAGAGCTGGATCGCGACGGTGGATGAAGCGAAGGTGGAGCTAGGCAAGAAGACGTTCGGCGCCCGCGTTCCAGGCCTGCGCTTCGATCGCGGCGCGTTCGAGGTCGCCGGCAAGCTGCCCGCTCCCAGCACCTAGGTCGCTCTTTACCGCCTCCACGAAACAATTGTGTGACCGGCGGACGCCAGTGGTCTTGCGCGTCCTTTGAGATGGCGCGGTATCCAAGGTTGGGCCACAGTGCGCGCGTTTGCGTGACTTGGAAGTTCGGGAGGCGTCAATGGGTCGGCTTGTTTCTTTCGTGATCGCGGCTGGGTGCATCGGAGCGGCGGCTTGCGCTTCGAGCAACAACAACACGTTCGGCCTTGGCGACCCAGACGGCGGCCAAGTCCTCCCGGACGGGGCCATCCTCCCCAACCCCGACAGCGGCAACGGGCTAAAGGACAGCGGCAACGGCAACCCCGACGCGAGCACCGGCCCGAGCGTGATCTACGCGCACACGGACACCGAGCTCTACACGATGGATCCGATGACTCAGAAGATCACCGACATCGGCGCGTTCACTGGGGTGATGGGTGCAGTCACGGACCTCGCGGTCAACTCCGCCGGGGAGGTTTGGGTCAACACCGAGAACGCGATCTTCAAGGCAGCCGTGCCGCAGAGCCCCGGGCCAGTGCCCGTCACCAAAGTGGCTGATATCAAGGTCGGCATGACGCAGAAGTTCTATGCGCTCGGGTTCACGCCTGCAGGCGTGCTCGGCATGGGCGAGACGCTCGTCGCAGGCGACAACCTCGGTGTCCTCTACGCGGTGGACGGCCAAGGCGGGCTCACGCAGCTCGGCGCGTTCGGCACGGACGGCGCCGGTGGCACGTACGAACTCTCGGGCGATGTCGTGTTCTACATGCAGAACAACAAACCCCGCGGACTGGCGACCGTGCGCCTCTACAAACAGAACGTCGCGGATCCCGCCAACGACTTGCTCGCCGAGATCGACGTGCCCGCGATGATCACCGCGTTCAACTCGAAGACGCCCGCGGCCTCGCTGAAGAAGCAATTCCTCGGCACCGGGACCGGCTACGGGAAGCTCTTCGGCTTGGGCGCGTGGAACGACTCCGTGTTCGCGTTCTCTCGCGTCGGCGCCAAGAGCATGCCTCCTGCGCGCCTGATCGGCATCGACAAGAACGGCGTGGGATCCGTGTTGCAGACGTTCCCGAACATCGCCGCGGGTTGGAGCGGCGCCGGCGTGACGACGAGCGCGACCATCACCGTGTTGCCGCCGAACTGATCGAGCAGACGCCTAGAGACTATCCATCGAGAGCTTGATCGGGCATGAGTGATCGCCCGTGCGCTCGGAGTATTGCTGATGGTAGGGCTCTGCGATGTAGAAGCGTTCCATGGCCACGATCTGCGTCGTGATCTTCTGTGCGTGGTTCTTCTGCTCGGCCTCTAGTGAGGCGCGCGCCACCGTCGTCTGATCGTCGCCGAACGTGAAGACCATGCTGCGATAGCTGTCACCGAAGTCCGGGCCTTGGCGATCCCCCTGCGTCGGATCGTGGATCTTCCAGAAGGCGCTCAGCAGCTTGGCGTACGTGATGACGTGCGGATCGTACTCGACGAGCACAGTCTCGGCGTGACCCGTCGTGTGCGTGCACACGTCTTCGTAGGTCGGGTTCTCCGTGTGGCCGCCCGAATATCCCGGTGCGGTAGCGACGACACCGGGCACGTGGCGGAACGCATCCTCCACTCCCCAAAAACAACCCGCCGCGAACGCCGCGAGCTTGTCATCACCAGTAGCGACGAGCGGAGTGCCCTTGCCTGCGTGCCCAGGAGAAGCGCCGACGTGCGTGACCGCCGTCGCTTGTTGGGTCGAAGCCACGGGCTCACCCGACGCTGCCTCAGTCTTCGCTCCATGACATGCCACGAGCGCTGCGGCTGAAAACAGGGCTAGAAACGCTTGAGAGAGCATCGCCATGTAGACACTACGCACGAGAGCCCAGACACGTTTCGCGCGAATTGGGGCGGTGCCAACGGCACCTCCTCTACGCCGAAGGCCGTTGATGTCCGCCGAAGGCGGCATCAATCACAAACGATGCCAGGTCCAGTCGTGCGAGTTGGCTCGGCCGTTCTCGATGCCTTCGATGTGGACCTTGAGCACACTGCCAGCGCGCTCGTAGATGATCCATTGTGGATAGTCATGATTGGGATTGTAGAAGGAAGCCCTCTGACCCTCGACCTTGACGAGCCTGAAAGGCGTCGGCGATTGTCCGCGCGGCGCGGCCCAGTAGACCACGTCGGTCGTCGACGCTTCGATCTGCAAGAACTCGAAGAACACGGTCTTGTCGTCGCGAATGCTGCGATTGGTGCCGAGCATGGTGGCACCGCGCGCAGAGCTCCAGTGCTCTTCGGTCCAGATCTCTTTCTCGTCACCGCCCCAATCACCTTCCAGCCATGCGACCTCTTCGATGCGAGTCAGGTTGGACGAAGGAGAGCCCGCCGGATGACACGCAGCCGCGAGCGCGAGGAGCCACAGCCACCGCATGCTCCGCAACGTAGCAGCGATCAGGTTCCGTCGGGTGAGCCGACGGTGATCGTGCCTTCGCACGGAACGTCCACGATTTTCGGCTTGCTGCTGCCCACGGAGATTTGGTGATTGCCGCACGTGGTCTTGACGCGCGTGCCGCCCACTCCGATCTGAGCGCCGTCGACAAAAATTGGTTGCCCCTTCGCGGCGGCAAACGTCTGCAGCGTGCCCTCGCCCTTCTGGACGCTGGGTTTCGCCGGTGCGTTGTTGGTCGCGGTCGTCGTCGTCGCGGTAGTGGTCGGGCGCGTGGTCGTGACGGTCGTCGTAGTGACGTGCGATGTCGCGACGGTAGGCGCGGGGCGCAGAGGCAGTGGGTCGTTGTGGACAACGGGTGGGGTCTGCACCGAGTCGTCCGTATCTGTGTTTGTGTTGTTCGTCTGCATCGCCGCGGCGAGCCTGGTGTCGCTCTCTTGCTCCTGCGCGGCTTGCTGAGCGGCGCGATAGAAATAGTAAGCCGCGCCACCGCCGACAGAGACCGCGCCGAACAACGCAACGAGAGAGACCGCCGCCCCCCAAAAGAGCCAACTTGTCTTCTTCTGCGCGACAGGCGGGACGCTCATAGGAGCCATCGCGACAGGCGGATACGAGTGCGACTGCTGCGTGTACGCAGGCGGCAAGTACATCGGCGGCGGGGGCGTCGACGGGAGCGTGCTGTTGAGCGACCCTGCCACAGCGGGAGGCGGCGTACTCGGCGCTCTGGGTTTTTCGAGGAGCTTCGTGCCGCTCGCTGCCCAGGACTCCATACTCTCGTCGTCCGTGAGATCCGCGAGCTCTTCAATCACGGGCGGCGCGTGCACCGTGGCCACCGCAGACGCGGGCATTGTCGTCGCAAAAGGCTGCGCGGTCAGCGCGGCCAGGTTATTCGACGGCTTGTTGAACGAAGACGGCGGGGGAGAGAAACGCGAGTTCATCGGGCAAGTCATACGACGATGTGCGCAGAACCTTCCCCATCATTTCTCACGTGATTGATCGCTTACGGGGCCGTTCCCCGGCCTCGCTACGGCGGCAGTGTTAGTTGCAACTAGGCGCTTTGCACTCGAGTACAGCCTGCGCGAGTCCGTCGATGCCGTCGTTGGTGCCGGGATTTCCACCGATACCTTTGGTGCCCTTTTTTCCGACTGCGCCATTGGTCATTGTCGCGCTGTCGAGCGTCGGCAGGGTGCCCTTGTAGAATACTGCGGCCGCGAGTCCGCCCGCGCCTCCACCGCCTGCGCCACCGCCACCGCCTGCACCACCGTTTCCGCCGAGACATCCTCCGCCGAATGAAGTGCCGTGCGCTCCCCCAGGGGTCTGGCCGGCCTGGCCTGCGGTGCCTGCACCACCATTGCCACCGTCTTTGGCGGTGAGAGTGCTCTTGGTCAGTGTGATAGTCGACGATACCGAGACCAACGCGAGGCTCGACCCACCCGCACCACCAGGACCTCCGCCAGCGCCGCCACATCCGCCAGCGCCGCCGCCACCGCCACCACCGCCACCCGTACCACCGCCACCACCACCGCCTTGCCCTGGGCCTGCATTCGTTCCTGATTGGCCATTGGTGGGTGCCCATCCAGCCGACGAGAGCGCTCCAAAGATCGTGGCTCCCAGCCCATCGGCCGCGTTAGGGGCTCCATTTCCCTTGCCGCCGTTAGTAGTGTTGTTTGCACAAGCTAGCCAGCCGCCTGCCGTTCCGCCTCCCAGGGACGGTAAACCAGGGAAGCCATCTTGATTCGATCCGTCTCCGCCTCTGCCGCCTGTGGTGGTGTCGCCCGCAGGACACGAGACGACGTTCTGCGCGGCGCCGGGACTTCCCGTTGCACTATTTCCAAGTAGTTTGCTTGGATCGGGGAACATATAAGTGGTGAGCATTCCCACTGCGCCAGGCATCGCAACACCACCTGAGAGCGTAGACCGATTGAACGTGACATTGGCACTGCCATTGACGAACCCGCCGATGCTCGAGCCCCCAGGTGTTGTCGCCGCGGCACCATTGAATTGAAGGTCGGCGAGCGTCGTCCCCTTGGTCAGTCCGTCGATCTTCAGCGCGGGAGATCCCTTTCCAATGACGGGGACGCTCATCGCGTCATAGGACCAATCGGTGCAATTCCATCCGCCAAAGACAGAGACCCCATCATGGCTCGCATCCAATAAGACGTCTTCGGAGTAATTTCCGGCGCAAACGTAGATGCGCGGCAGAGTTCCAACTTTGGCGAGACCGCCTGCGACCGTCTTGACTGGTTTTGCTTTGGTGCCTGCGTTGCTGTCATCTCCCATCGGCGAAACAAAGATGCCAACACTGTCGGCCACGCAAGCGGGCGAGTCTTTCGGCTCGGCCGTGAGGTCACATCCTGGTGGAGCGTCAATGCCTGCACCATCAACCGATGCGTCTTTGCCTCCGTCAAGGTCTCCGCCATCTAGTTTGTCACACACATGATTGTCGCAGAGCTCCGCCACGCTGGCTGGACAAGCCGTGAGCGCTAACGGCAGCGCGATGGCAATTTTCAATATGCCAAATCTCATAACAGTCCCCTTTAGAAGCAAAGCGACCAGGATGCGCCGGCGAACCCTGGAGTGACGATGGGTGCAAAGGCCGTTTCATGTTTCGCCTTAGGCCAAACTAGAAGGGCAATGACACCCGCGACCGTGAGCACTCCACCCGCGATATATCCCACGTAGGCGACTCCGGATTGGGACGACGCAGTCGACAGCTTGTCGCTGTACGCGACGCACCCCGCGCTCGTGGGTGTGCCGCACAGTCCGGGTTTCGCGAGGAGGGTGGCCTCGTCATTCGAGGACTGAGACGCCAAAGACATCCCCAGTCCAATCCCCAATCCGACGACTCCGACACCAATCAGAGCTCCGCCAGCGATCCACCTCGCGGGGCTGGTCGTTGCCGGAGGGTTGGGATTGAGGTTCTGGGTCGGGTTGATAATCGGAGCCGTATTCGGATTCGTAGTGTTGGTCACTGGGACGCTTGGGTCCTCCCACTCCACGAAGGTCACTTGGCCTGCTGGGGCGTCTACCCTGCGGGTCTTTGTACCTATTGCGTTCTTCAATTGCAGATCGTGCGCTCCAGGAGAGACGTCAATGGGCTCTCCCTCTACCCATTGGGCGGCGACTCCATCGATCCATACGCTCGTTCCGCTTGGGGCTTTGACGTTCAGTCGTCCGACCTTCGCCATGCACGACGCCATGTCTTGTCGCGCGTTTGCCCGGTTTTGCTCGGTGATTCGTGGATTGTCCGGTAATGCCAAATAGGCTCGATAATGGCTTATCGAGTCTGGGCATTTGTCGAGCAATTGCTCCGTGCGCGCCAAGTTGAACAACGAGCTCGGGCTCGGGAACTTCCCGTAGGCGTCTGAGAACTTTTGGCGCGCCGTCACATAGTCCTTGTTGTTGAACAAGGTGATCCCCTCATTGAACAACTTGTCGCTCTCCGCTTTGTTGTCTTTGCCCTGAGCGTTCGCGACAGCGCAAAACGCCATCACTGCGAGTATCGGCCACGTGCGCATGGGAGTCAGTTCTCTATGACGAGATGGGGGTCGCGGGAGGTGGGCTTTGCGGTCGCGGTAGGCTTCGGCTTGGGTGTCATCATGGTGGATGCAACCGCAGGCGTCGTGGCGGTCGCTGTGGGAGTCGGCTGCTCGGTTTGGGTCGAGGGAGGCGGTGGGATGAGCGCGGTGACGACGGTGGTCACGACGGGTGCGGGCTGAGGAGGGTCTGCGGTCATCAGCTTCTTGGCGAGGAGCGCGATGCTGAGCACCACGACGACGCCGAGCGCCATGCCCACGATCATCGTCCCTCGGCGGCGTTGACGGCCCCCAGGAGCAGTCGGAGTGAGGTCCTTGCGGACGACCGCTTGTGGGGGAGGAGGCGTCGGCGTGATCTCGATGCGAGAGGGCGGCAGGATGCGCGGGCGCTCTTCGCGGCCTTCAAACCCGTCGAGCAGCACATCGACCGTGTCGCGTTTTTGCGGCTTTGGCTTCGTCTGCTCGACCGCGCCCGGCTGCGTCTCGGCGTCGCGGGGCACGGCCTTCAGGCGTGCCTCGCTCGACGGCCCGAGGCCCGGATCTGTGCTGGGTTTTCCCATCGCGCGACAAGCCTACTCCACCAACGCTGACGTGCCCAAATTGACGCCAATCCATGCAAAGTCGCGCGATCGTGAGCACGCTGACAATCTGGGGGATCAGCCCAGAGTCGGGCGATCGCGAGCATGCTGACAATCTAGGGGATCAGCGCGGCGCTGGGCTATTCGTTTGGCTCGAAGCGGTCGAGGCCGCGTTTGTCCACGACGAGCGTGCCACGCTCTTCGATGACGCCCGACCGCGAGGTGACGGTCACGGTCATCGGGAATCGGTAGCACCTTGGAGCGTGTGCCGTCCGAACGCGGTGGGCGCGCACATCGAGCACGGGCACGGGCTTGGTCGCGTCGTCGAGCCTGGAGAAAATCGGAGACATGTCGTAGCGGAAGACCTGCCGCACACGCGTAATCCCCGTCTCGACAAGCGATCCGGAGGACTCCACGGTCGCGCGCTGCTTGAAGCGCAGGTGCGTCGAGCTCGTCTTCGCGCCGCTCTCTGGATTGAGCGGATCGGGATCGTTGCGGAGCTCTTCGTCGATCGACTCCCGGGCATGAATCACGACGCTCGGTCCGGTTTCCATGCGCGGCAATCGCCATCGCACGACGCGCTGGGCGTAGAGTCGGTGCATGCGACCGGTCATCCAGTGGAGGCCCACGTCCTTGGCTCGATCGCGGACCGCGTAGGAGACGCCGGCGACGACGGTCAAGAGGACGAAGCCACCCGTCACTGCCGTGGTCGATGCGGTGGCCTGTTTCAGGAGCACGATCTGCATCACGAAGGCGCCCATGGCGGCGACGATACCCGCGAGGGCCGCAGCGACATGGTGCAGCCGCTGAGACACTGCGTAGCGCTCCGCGGTCAAGAAGAGCACCTCTTGAAAGTGCTTCTTCAGCTTGCTCGATCGATCCAGATAGCGCTCTAGCTGGCGCGGTGAGTCGCCGCTTGCCTCGATGAAGCCTCGGCTCGCGCGAAACTCCAGCTCTCGCTCGAGAGCGCACGCGCACGCCTCCTCGAGCTCGTTCGCGAGCGGCGATTCCCCGAGCGCCTCCAGCTCTCTCTCTGCTCCGCTCAGCACTTCTAGCAGCCGCACGCTCAGGTACTCATCGACGAGCGCCCGCTCTTTGACGATCTCGATCCTGGCGTCCGCTGCACCCAACGACAGTCGCGTCCGCGTTCGATCCACGAGCAACACGGCTGTTTGAAGCCACTTCAAGCTTCCTAGAACGACGCTTGAGTCTTCTGCGGGCTTGCCGATGTGCTTGCTTATCAGCCGGCAGTGCCGCACCAGCGCGTCTCCCGCTCGTGTGAGCTGAGACGCTAGCGTCACTGCCGATCGACGCAGGCCATCCACCGTCGTGGTGTCGAACGCCGCGCCCTCCTCACGACCGTCGAGGCGCGCGAGCTCCTGGAGTTGATCCCACGGCGCGTGCTTGGCGAAGAGATTGGACGGGATCTCGATCACGACCTCAGTCGTGAACTCCTGTTCCGTGGCCGCGAGCGGCAAGCTCACTATCCATTCGACCCGTGAGGCGTCATGCACGCCCGCTCGGACCTCAGGCTTCGCGGCAGACACCTCCTCAGAGGCGACCTTTTCCGGCGGAATTGTGCGAGTCAAGCTAGTTGCTGCCATCAATTGCCGTGCCGAAGCCATCCTCTCGGGTCGTTGTCGTTCGCGTGTGCCAAGCGGGCACGGCAACACATCTGTCACCTGCCCGTCACAATCCAATGAGCCGATTTTGTGGGGAGCGCAACCCAAATCATGTGAGTGGAGTAGGTTTTCGGCGATTGGTTTCTCCGAGAGTGTCGCAAGAGACGTTTTCGCTTCCGAGCGAGGGGGCGCTGCGAGTCGCAGTCGTCGCGGACACGCACGGCAAACCTCACCCAATGCTCGACGCGCGGCTCACGCAGGTGGCGCCACATCGTGTGTTGCACGCGGGCGACATCGGCGCGCTCTCCGTGCTTTCGAGACTTGCCAAGCACGCACCCGTCACGGCCGTGCGCGGCAACATCGACGGCCGAGCGCCCGACCTGCCCGACTTCGTCACCATCACGATCTCGAGCGGAGAGCACACCCTCTTGCGCTTGTTGCTCACACACGTCGCGG
>JANYHY010000763.1 GCA_025362165.1 Myxococcales bacterium
TCCGGACGGCAACCTCCTCGACCCCCTCGTGAGCAGCTCGGGAATGAAGATCACGACCAACGTAGGAATCTGGTCCCTGCGCTTTCAGACGCCGAACAAGACAGGCGACGTTCAAATGAGCTTCCTGGTCTACGCAGGCGACACCTCCGCGCAGGCCGGCGGCCGCTACACGATCGCGCGCTGGCCCGGCGAGTATCACGAGGACGCCCGCAAAAATAGTTGCGACTATTGTGATTTCGTCGACTCCAACAACTTCACCTTCAAAGTGGTCGATACCCTCGATCCCACCAAGAGCGGTTGCCAGCTTCAGAAGAACGCTACCTACTATTTCAATGCTCTGGTTCCCGCCATCGACCCGCGCGGCAACTCTTCACTCTTTGGCTGGACCAGCAACCTATGACCCCAGCATCAAAGACTGGGTTGGGAACACGACCTCCTCGTTGGAACTTTTTTTGGCGTGAGCGGTGCGCGTGTCCCAGTACTGCATCTGCTGCAACATCGTCGGCAAAGAGCGACGCTGACCCCGTCGTCAACGCGCAGAAAGCGATGCCACTGACAAGACACGACCGAGAGTCAATTGGACCGGCGCGAGGTCGATCGAGTAGCGCGCAGCAGCTCGGGGCCTGAGCTCTTCACCTCCGCGCGCATGGCGAGAGAAGCGAGCCACGACACGCCCCACACCCAGAAGCCCGTGAGCACGAAGAGTAGGCACGTCGGCTGGAGCCCCAGCGCAGACATGCCGCAGGGCGCGCCGAGCGTGAGCATCGCGGCGAAGATGCCAAGGAACACAAACGCGGCGTCGCCGTCGAGCGCTTGCCGTGAGTACACTCTCACCGCCTCCCCAGGTGGCTCGCGAAGCGCGTTGCAGAACATGGCAGCGACCGCCTGTGCGTTCGCGCGCTGCTCCCTGCCACAAGCGAGCTCCACGATCGCGTCGGGCAGCGCGAATAGCACGCTGTACGACTTGAAGGAGGGGCCGTTCTTCGGCGAGTGGTGGCGCTCGCCAACGACCACGGAAGCGCCCTCGCCCGCAGGCCAAGTGCGTTCGTCCACGCGCACCATGCGCTGACCGTTCGGGCCCAACTCTCCGATCACGAGCCGTCGACGCACTTCGATCAGCGTCGGGGACTCGCCATACAAACTCGCGACCATGAGGAACGCGAACGGCGTGAGCAACGCACCGAAGAAGCAAGCCATCAGCGCGCTGCCTTGGTCCACGAAGCTCAGCGCGACAGGCAGCGCGATCGTGGCCCCCGCGAACACCCGCGGCACGATCCGCCAGTCGAACGGCGGCCGCGCGCGCGTGAGCGTGAGCTCCCCCTCGGGGCCTCGCGCGATCACGTAGCCGTCCAACTCCACCGCGAGAGGATCGACGATGCGACTCCTCCGCGCAAGCCAACTGAAGTCCAGAAATGACTGCGTGCTACGCTTGGCTAAATGAGGCGACGCGTATTGACCACGACGAAGATCCTAGCAATCGCGTTCACGAGCGCGGCCTGCACCAAGCCAGAAGTTCGCCCAGACCTCGCGCCGTCCGCGACACCATCGAGCGCGCTGGCGACCGTCGTCGCGAAAGACGCCTCCGCCGATCCGAAGCTGCTCGCGCTTCAGGGAGAGCTGATGGGGATGCCGCGCGTCAAGGTGCTCGAGAACGTGGCGCACTTCCGCCCGCTCTGCGACAAGGATGGTTATCCGCTAGTGGGCAATCTGAACCAGAAGGCGCAATTTCCCGGCATGGAAGTGAGTGAGCTCTGCGCCGAGGTCCGCAAGAAGCCCTCGTGACGACGTTCGAGCTCGAAGCGATCGGTGGGCCGCTCGCACGCCGCTTGGCGCGCCGTCGTGAGGAAGAGACCTTCGCATGGGAGGAGCTCGACCCTCTCTCACGTCACGCGAGCGCGGAGACTGCGCGCCTCGCTTGGACGCGCAGCGCGTTCTCGGAGTACGCGAGCGCAGCGGCCTTCGCCGAGATCACAGCCGGCTTGCTCGCGGTGGGCGCGCCGATCGATCTCACGGCTGCTGCGGCCGACTTCGTCGTCGATGAGGTGCTCCACGCTGAGCTCTCCGCGCGCATCGCGATGGGCCTAGGAGGTGCCGTGCCGCTCGAGGTCGATCTCGCGCGGCTCGTGCGCCCGCCGTCATCCAGAGCGCCGCTGCTTTCCGTCGCAGAGCAGGTGGTGCGCACGTCGTGCGTCGGCGAGTCGCTCACAGTGAGCGTGCTGCTCGAGGCGAAGGCGGCGTCCATCGGCGTCGTCGGCGAAGTGATCGGGCGCATCGTGCGCGACGAAGCCGAGCACGCCGAGCTTGGGTGGACGTTCCTCGATTGGGCCGCGGAGCGACTGTCGGCCAGTGATCGCGAGCACCTCGCGCGCGCAGCCGAGCAGGCGATCGCGTCGTTCGCGCCGCTGTTCTCCGCGGAGTGCGCGGCGCCGAGCGCGCTTGGTTTGCTCTCATGCGACGTGTTCGACCCTGCGTTCAAGCTCGCATTGAGCCGCCGGGTCCTCGGGCCCCTCGCAAGCCGCGGGATCGTCGTCGCGCTGTAGCGAGACGTAGGCCACGGGTTGCCCTGCCCACCATCAGCACCTAACACTACTGCCGCAGCTTCACGGAGACCGAGAATTCCACAGCCGGATCCAGCCAAAACACTGCTGCGGCAGTAGCGCTAATGACCACTGACGTGCACGAAGACACTGCGCCGTTTCATGATCGTGAACCACGCCTCCCTCGTTGCTGGCGAACCAGGAGTACGAGGGTGCGTGCGCACTCTCGATCCTTCGACCTATCCCATCGTCGTCGCGGCCTCGCGCGTCGGCTGCCTTCAGTAGCTCAAGTGCCTTTGCAGGGACCGCTGCAGTACGCCTTTACTTCACCAGTCCGCAGAAAGTGGTTTGCTTGGTCCATCGCATTGGGGAGCACGCGCACGGCGTCGTGTGGGTCAGTGCCGTAGGCGGGGCCAGACGGTGGAATGTTGATGATGGGCGCGCTCAAACCAAAATCGAACTCCACCATCGCAGACCCCACGAAGGGCGCGTCTGTCTCTTCGATGCCCCAGATGGAACGGTTCACTGGCTTCATGTTTTTTGCGCCGATCGTGCGACCGATAAAATGCGCACCGAGCGGAGTCACCTGATGATCGCCTATGGCGATGTGAAGCAGCACTTCGTGCGTAGGCGTGTTTGGCAGCGTGTTTTGGCGGATGTAAGGCACGTAGCCATCTGGCTCGGTGCGGTCCCAACTCATCTGCATGATCGCGAAGATCATGCGCAGATCCATCCCGCGCGGGTAACTGCCTTTGAGCAAGAACTTGAAACCGCTGAAGTCGACGCTGCGATCGAGGAGCAGTGTGTACGGCGCGCCCGTCTCACCCAAGAGACCGCGTGTTACGTCTGTCGAGATTGCCATGTAGGTCGCACCAAAGATGCCGCCCTGACTGTCGCCTCGATAAAACGCGAGCTTGGGGTCGACGATGCTCTTGCCGTTCTGTTGCAAGAGCGGATCGCTGGTCATGCGTCCCTTCATCATGCGCATCGCCAAGAGCGCGTTGACGAAGCCCTGGTGTTGGCGATCCACTGCGCGTTCGAACGAAGGAAGATCAGTCGCGGCCGCGTCCACGAGTGTTTGATTGTCTTCGCTTGCCATACCCACCCAGTCGACTGCAAAGCCGACATACCCATATTGCTCGCAGATCTGCGCGAAGTAGCCGTTCACCCCTTCGCGCTTGCTGCCGAGGAGTCCGTGACCATTCTGCAAGATCCCGAGTTGCCCATTGGGCGGGATGGTTTTTGGAATCAACATGACGAACTCGTACTGCGCGGTGCCGTTCTGCTTGGGCAGTCCGTCCGGGCCGCGGGAGATGGTCACCGCTGGGCCGGGGCCTGGCTGATTGAGATAGAGAGGCACGGTCATCATGCCTGTCACCAACTTGCTGAGCCATGGATTGGGAGCGTCTTCGACCTTGGTGATCGTATACGTGGGACCTTGGTCGCCGACGACTGCGAGTGCTTGGTCGCGCATGCTCAGCATGTCGCCGACATTCGTCTTCTGGCTAGCCGTCGTGAAATCCCATGCAATTTGCAGGTCGGACCGCGCGATCCCCTTCTTGTCGAGCACTGAGAAAATGTCTTCGAAGTGCGGGCGACGCGCGTCGAGCAGCTTGCTCGCGGTCTTGTCTCGAAGCGCGGCAAACGCAGCACCGGCCGGAAGCGACTTGCCGTCTGCGTCTTTGATGTGCCGAACCCCGACGACATATCGCGTGGCGTCTTTGAGTCGGCGCGCAGGATGGATCAGGAGCGATTGGTCGTCGTCATGAAAGGTCGAACGATCGATCTCTGCAAAGTGCCCAACGAGCTCACCGGTGCTCACGTCGATGATGATCGTCGGCGAGTCCGTGGTGATCGATAGCGCCATGTTGTCTTGGCCTGGCAAGCCCAGCGCCGTGGCGTGCGGCAAAAACGTGACGAGCTCTTGTCCTGGCGAGAAGCCGTCGTGCTTGTTCCATGGCGCCGGATCTAGCTGCTTGCCTGTCGCGTTGTTGATCGGCAGTGTGGTCGCGCCAAAATTCACATGACCATCTGCAGAACGCCAAAAGTCGTTCGGGAGAGGAAAACCGCATTGTTCGGGGACGAGAGGGTCGCAGCCGTCTGCGATGCCTGCAGCCGGATCGACCGTCGGCCCGGCAGACGAGGAGCACGCAACCAAGAGCGACGCGAGCACCCTACGTGACCAATGCATGTGCGTAGCGTAGCTGCAGTTCCCCGAGCCAGAAGGCGAATCGGTCAACGTCGTCTATCCGATCACCTTCGAGTCGGCGGAGACAATCAAGGTTCGAATGATTCGACGTGAACAGGTCGCGTTGTCTGGGAGCGAGTAAAAAAGTGCGCGAGGGAATGAACGCTGGAGGCGGGCTTGCACCGTAGGGTCACCGTGCAAACAGCCCAACCTCGTCCGCCTCGCCCCACTGTGGTCTATGTGAAGGAGCTCACTGCGCTCGATGCCTCTCGTCAGCGGGAGATCCTGCGCCAGTGGATGGCGCGGAGCGAGTTCGTCTCGCCTTCGTCGTTGGCGGATGAATACGAGGAGTTCGTGATTACGGCCGTTCGTGACCGACCCAAGGTCGCCCCGTCCGGGCTGTCACCGCAGGTCGCTGAGGCTGCGCGCAAGCTGCCGCGTTGGACGGTTGCCGCGGGGGCCCTACCGGTCGTTGTCGTGTTGGTGCTGGTGCTCGCGAATTTGGGTCGACGGAGCGCTCCTCCAGCGCCGGCGCCGACGGTCGCCACCAAGGCAGTTGCGCTGCAGGTGCCTTCGAGTCAGCCCTCTGTCGTCGTGGTGGTTCAGCCAACGGCGACTGTGATTGATCTTCCGAAGAAGTTGCCTCCGGGTCGCGCGATAGCGACGACTCCTGCAGTCGTCCAGCCGATCTCCGCTCCCGTCTCTGACGACAATACGGAGCTCGTCGCCAACTCTGAGTTCGGGGATCGCAAATGAGGTCGATCACTGTCGCCTTGGTGCTCGCGTTCGTGACCGCCGTGCCTACGCTTGCGCACGCCCAGAGTGTGAGCGCAGAAAAATTGTTCGACCAGGGGAAGGCGTTGATGAAGTCGCACGCGCTCGACGAAGCGTGTACCAAGTTCGAGCAGTCAGACAAGCTCGACCCAGGTGTCGGCGCCGAGCTCTGGCTGGCCGATTGCTACGAGCGAAGCGGCAAGCTCATGGCGGCGTATAAACAGTACAGCGCAACCGAGAAGCTCGCCGTGTCGCTGCAGGATCATCGGGATGCGGTCGCGCACAAGAGAGGCTCTGCGCTCTTGGCCAAGCTCTCGAAGATCGTGGTGACGCTACCTGCTGCACAGTCAGTTGATGCGATCGAGCTGCGAGTGGATGGTGCGGTCGCAACGGCTGGTGACACTGTCGTGGTCGACCCAGGGACGCACATCGTCGAGGCATCTGCGCGGGACTATGAGCACTGGGAGTCGAAGGTTGTCGTGGGAAGTGACGGGGCGACAGTGGGAGTGGTCGTGGAGCCGCTCGTGCGAAAGGTCGTCGAAGTTTTGCAAGCTCCTGCTGTTGCCGACGCTGCACCCGCGACTGTGGTTGCTGTTTCGGAGGCGCCGGACTTGACGGGTCGGAGCTCGCTTCGAACTGCAGCGCCTGTCATGGTGGGAGTCGGGCTTGTCGGGCTTGGGTTTGGAACAGCGTTTGCGCTTGTGGCGCAGGGAATGAGGAATGACTCCAATGCTGGTCATTGCCCAGGGGTGAATACTTGTGATGCGCGTGGGGCGCAGCTTAGGCAGAGTGCGGTGACCGCTGATGTCGGAGCTGTTGTTTCGTTTGCCGCAGGCGGGGTTCTCGTTGCCACGGGGGTCGTGATGTTTTTGGTTGCGCCACCGACCGCAATGGAGAAGTTCGTGGCCGTTGCACCCGTGGTGTCACCGACCTTTGGAGGGCTTGCTGCGCAAGGACGATTTTGAGAAGTGAGCAATGACGGCGCTCGGACTTCGTTCCTGAGCTGGATACGGCGGACGGGTGCGGGGGAACCGGTGCACAAGTCTGGATCGAGCGTTCTGGACGTCGGTGAAGGCGGGTGATACCCAATCCCCAAGGCGCCACTAGCTCAGCTGGATAGAGCGTTGGTCTCCGAAGCCGAAGGTCAGAGGTTCGAATCCTCTGTGGCGCGCCTCAACTGCTAGCGATCAAATATCCCAGGATGGGATGAGCTTGGTGGGCAGATCCAGCTCTCGCCAGCGCACCATTCCGCCCGCGAGGTTCGCGGACGTGCGGCCCGCCTTGTTGAGGATCACGCTCGCCATGCCGGAGCGCTTTCCCGTTTGGCAGACCGCGACGACGGGCTTGTCCTTCGGCACCTCTTCGATGCGGCTTCGGAGCTCGTCCAGTGCAATGAGCTGTGCGCCAGGGATGTGACCGAGCTCGCCGTCGAACTCCAGAGCAGCGCGAACGTCGAGCACATGGACTGCGTCGCGATGAGTGGCCACCCACTCGGGCGCGATCTCGCGTAGTCCGGCGTAAGTCGTGACGACAGGTCCCCACTCGATGGCACGCGGCGCCACTCCGTCGGCGGGCTGACCGCTGCGCATGTTCGCGGGGACGGCGACCGCGAGCAGCTTGGGCGGAGGCAATCCCATGTTGGTCATGTAGCCGACGAAGTCTGCCTCTTGCGCGCCGGCGCCGATCCGCGGGTTGAACTTGCGCTCCTCTCCGATGCTCGTCGCCGTGCGTCCCTCGTAGTCGTGAGCGGGATACACCACGCACTCGTCGGGGAGCGTGAAGAGTTGCTCGTGGATCGATCGAAAGAGGCGCGCCGCGCTGCCTTGCTGAAAATCAGTGCGCCCCGCGCCGCGGACCAGGAGCGCGTCACCCGTGAAGACCGTGTGGTGGTCTGGCGACAGCAAGCACAGACACCCATCTGTGTGGCCAGGCGTCGCGCGCGCCTCGAGCGCACACGCGCCGAAGCGAAGGACAGTCTCATGCACCAGCGGCACGTCCACGTTCGCCGCGCCGATCTTCGCCGAGAGCGCGATCTTGCTGCCGAGCGCCTGCTTCATCAACCAAGCGCCCGTCACGTGATCGGCGTGGCAGTGCGTGTCGATCGTGTACACCAGTCGAAGCCCAAGCTCGCGAATGAGCGCAGAGTCGCGCGCGTGCTGCTCGAACACCGAATCGATCAGCACCGCCTCCCGCGTCCCTTCGTCAGCGAGCAAATAGGTGTACGTGCTCGAGACGGCGTCGAAGAGCTGGCGAAAGATCATCACGCCACTGTATTCGACGACGCTCCCTCATTGCACGTCAGCCCCTCCCAACCTCCCCACGGTCGTAGGGAGGAGAAGAGCAGAGCGAAAACCCGCGTATTTCTGCCCTCCCCCACGAACGTGGGGGAGTTGGAGGGGCTTACGCCTCGCCGTCACCCTCCCAGAGAGACGCAATACACATTGCCGTTCTCGGCGCCGACCAAGAGCTCAGTGTCGTCGCGCCACGCGACTCGTGTCAGCTCGTCCACACCAGGGAAAGTCGCCTTGCCCAGGTGCGCCAGCTTGTCTCCCGTGCGGACGTCGAAGACTTCGACAGTCCAAGAGCTCGCGCAGGCGACGCGATCTCCGCGCGGCGAAAACGTCGCGTTGTTGAACAACCCAGAGTCACAGAGCCAACGCTTGACTTGTCGTTGATTGGCAGTCCACAAACGCACTGTGTGATCGGTGGCCGCAGAGAGCACTCCACTCGCACAGGCGTCGACCCACATGACCGTTTTGTGAGGGTTGCCCATGGGCTCTCCCTCGACGAGATCACGCCCGTGCTCCGACGAAGTCCATCGCACCTCGAGGTGGCGACCCAGCCCGAACACGCGCCCGTCGTCAGCGCCTGCGACCCACCCGTCTTCACACGCAGCGATCGCGGAGACCTCTGCTTTTCCGGTCGAAATCTCGTCTCTGGGCGTGAGCGCAGGCGCGTTGAACGTGCGAATCAATCCACCAGAATAGCCAATCGCGAGGAGCGCCCCGTCTTGAGAGATCGCGATCGACTCTGCGTCCTCCTTGCGCTCGGAGACGAGCTCGCCGCTGCGGGTCTCGAAGCACTTCACGACCTCGTTCGCCACGACATAGACGTGCTCGCGGTCGGTCGATAATGCCAACTCGCTCATGCGGCCGTCGCACGTGTGAAGGAGTCGATCAGGCGAGCCGTCCGCACGCCATGCGATCAGCTTGCCGTCCCAGCCCGCGGTCCAGAAGCGCCCATCCGGCAGGCATGCGAAGCCGCGCACTTGGCCCGTGTGGATGACGAGCGGCGCGGACTGAAGCTTCTGGTCTTCGCGGTCGAAGCGATGCAGCACACCCGCGGTTCCGGCCGCGAACACCATCCCAGTCTTCGGATCGCGCGCGAGCGCCCACGCCTGCCCGTCGCCGAGGTCGAGCTTGGTCGCCTTTCCCGAGACGAGGTTCCATCGATTGAGCTCGCCAGTCTCCGAGAGGGCGAACAGGGATCGCTCGTCCTCCGAGAGCACGAGGCGCACGACCTTCTTCTGCGAGAGCTTGCGCACCGCCTTGAATCGTTCGTTCCAAAAGAGAATGTGAGCGCCGTCGCCTGCGGTGATGAGCGTGCCGTCCTTCATGAAGACCGCGGCCCACATGGATGAAGGCGTCGCGACCTTCTTGGTGTCGTTCGGCCCTTTGCCTACGAGCAGGTAGTTCGCGCCGCCGCTCGACTTGAGGTGCGTCGCGACGAAGCGCCCGCCGTCTGCGGAGAATGCGCACGCCTGAAATGCCCCTTTTTCGTCGCTCCATTTCTTCAGCGCCTTGCCGGACGCGAGGCTCCAGAGGATCGCGCGATTGTCAGACCCGACGCTCAACAAGCGCTTGCCATCGGGAGACAGCGCGAGGCCTCTCACGCCGTCGGGCACGCCGCCATGACCTTCGAGCTCACGCGCGCGCTTGCCAGTGGTCGCGTCGAACACCTCGACGTGCCCGCCGTGATAGGCGACGATCAACTGGGAATCATCTCTTGAAAAGACGGCGTCGTACCTCCAATTGTACTTGAGCACGAGCTCCACCAGAGTCGCACCGGAGGACGCATCCAAGATGACTCCGAGCTCCGATCCGACGACAGCGAGGCGCGAGCCGTCGTTGGAGATCGCGATGCTGTTGGTGTGGCGGCCGATCGCGAACGCGCCGTCTGCTCGGCTGCCCAATCGTCGGCTCGTCGCCGTGAGCGTGGAGACAGGGTCGGGCAGCGACGGCCACGCGACTGGGTCGTTCTTGAAGAGATGATGTTGGATCCAGAGGCTCGTCGACGCAGCGAATCGCTTCTTCAGCTCGGGTGTCTTAGCCAGCATCTCCGCTGCGTCGATGAAGCCGTTCGCGTCTGGGCCAAGGTCGGATTCTTCATAGTAGTTGACTGCGTGATTGAGCCGCGACTCGAGCTCTTGGACGCAAGTGTCTGCGAGCTTGGCGCGCGTCGGTTTGTCTTTGGTGGACGCCAGCA
Organism: Myxococcales bacterium; assembly: GCA_025362165.1. Taxonomy (GTDB): domain Bacteria; phylum Myxococcota_A; class Polyangia; order Polyangiales; family Polyangiaceae; genus JANYHY01. The sequence goes on from JANYHY010000763.1 coordinate 9,985, forward strand.
GCGCGACGAGGTTGTGTCGAAATACGGCTGTTCCGCTGGAGATCGTCGCCAGCACGGTCTTGGGAGATTCGTCTTTGACGAAGCCCTTGGCGAGCTGTGGATCGAAATATCGAAGCTCGGGAGCGCGACCATGGAGCTCCTCGTGAGCGATCGCGCCAACGCGACGGAGGGCTCGCACGGGAGCGCACGCGAGTCGCGCGACCTTCTCGCGATCGTCCTTGGTGCCTGAGAGCATCGCGCTCGCTGCGACCGCGATGAGCAGCGCGTGGTCTTCGGTCTTCGGCCAACCATAGCGGCGCGGATGGCTCCACTCGAACGCGAGCCGCGCCTCGTCGAGAGGCAGCGTGTCGCCGAGCGCGCGCAGCACCGACTCTGCGCCCAACCGATAGGGCCAATTGCGTTCGCGATCTCCGCCGAGCAGACCTAGCAGTCGCTGAGCGTGCTCGCGGCTCGACTCGTCTGCGATCAACGCGAGGGCAGCGAGCACAGCAGGCGAGTAAGGAGTGGACAGCGCCTCGTGCAAGACAGGCAACGCTTCCTTCGCGCGCGCGTCTCCGAGGGCCTCGATCGTGGCGAGCGCAGGTTTGGCGTCGTCGCTGCGCTGTCGTGCGCCCGAGCTGCGCACGTCGAGCCAACGGCGCACGAGGTCGATCGCCTTGCCGATCATGCTCGGCACACCGCGCCGCGCGAGCTCGGCGATCACGTACGCGGGTGTCTCGGTCCCGACTTGTTTCGCCGCGAAAGCTACGCCGTCATCGTCCGCCATCATCGCGAGCGCGTGGAGTCCGGAGGCCCTTCGCTGCGCATCCTTGGTCTTCTCGACTAGCGCGATGAGCGCGCCCGTCGCCGCGCGATCTCGGCAATGACCCAAGAGGCCCGCCGCCCACGCCGCGCGATCCGTGCGCAAATAGGCTGCGAGCAGGGGGCTCGCGAGCGTCGCGCTCTCCTCGACCAACGCGCGCGTCGACTCTTGGGAACGCGCGTTCAATCGCGCGAGCATGAGCGCGACGTCTGCGTTCTTCTTCGCGACGCTCGTGTAGAGCGGTTCGATCACTTTGGGATCGAGCTCGGTCGCCCACGCCTCACGAACCAGTGATTCGCTGTCCGTCGCCGTGGCAGCGAGCTTTCGTCGAGCCCCCATCATCGCCTCCACAGCGAACGGCACCACGACGTCGCGCGCACGTCAAACGAGGCTTGGCGAAAGCTCTCTCGTCGTTCGTGAACTGGGACGAGCACGACGTCACCGACCAGACAGCGAAGACAGTGGAACTGGAGTTCACTCGTTCGGCGCGCTTTGCGCTGCGACCCAAAGCTCGTCGTATTTTGCGCGCACGTAGGAGTGCACCTCGAGGTCCCGTGGCAAATGCGCTGCACGCACGAGCTCGAGCACGTCGGCGAGATCCTTGAGCCGATGCGGCGCGGTCATACCCGAGGCGAGCTTGAGCTCGACGAGGCGCTCCAGCGGAAGGAGCGCTACTCGCGCGCCGCGAACTGCAGTCTTGGGATCGGGGAACACAATCGGCTTTGGCGCGCCATCGCCCGGGAATTCGCCAGCGATCAGCACGTCGATGTCGACGCCGTTTTCCGGGTCTCTCATCCCTTTGCTGCCAGGAAACCTGTCGACGTAGCCCCTACCCAAATGAGCCAGCTTGAAGTCGGCCAGTCCCTCCCGAGTCATCAACACGTCTACATCTGCGGTCACGCGCCGATACCCGTACTCATTGAGCGCCATGGCTCCGACGATGGCGTACGGGATCTTCAGCTCGTCGAGCAAGGTCGTGAGCTTGACCAACGCGCGAGAGACGTCTGCATCGCCCATGAAGAACCTCGTGGCTTCATCCGCCGCGTCGAAAAACGCAGCCTCGCGGCGCGAGTCGAGAGGCCGTACGATTGCCACGCGAATCAAGTTAGCACCTAATAGCGGAGTGCTGGCCGCGCGACTCTGAGGTTGCATTTCTGACCAAGATCAGACTCAAATCGGACAATGATCAAAGAACGACTCGAGCAGCTCTCCGTGTGTGGTGGAGTGATGGCGTTGGGGATCGTCGTGCTCGCCTGCAAAGGGAACAAGACTGACGACACACAAGCGAGCGCGAGTGTCGTCGCGATCGCGTCTGCTGCACCTACCGCAAGTCCACTGACTCGCTATCCCGATGAACAATCGGTGGATGCGGTCGTCGTGAAGATCAAAGAGCCCACGACGGCGCGTCTCTCTGCAGATACTTCATCGAAAGACGTCGGAACATTGAAGGCGAATGACAGTGTCGTTCCCGTCGCGCTCCACGGTGAGTTTGCGCTCATCGCGATCGGTTCAGATCTGAGCGCCGCGCCGACCGGATGGATTCCTGGGAGTGTTCTCATCGACGCATTGAAGCCGAAACCCTCCACTACGAAGCCGGCACCCATCTGCAAGACCGGTTACAAGGCCAGCTTCTTTGAAGGCGTCACATCGTGCATCAAACAATGCAAAACCGACAGCGATTGCGGCAACCCGCCGTGCTCGTCGAACGGCTTGTGCATGAGTGACGACGAAGAGCCGACACTCGCTGCAGCAAACAAGAAACCTAGCGGCGGCACCAACACGAGGAGCGCTCCAGGCGCAACGATCGATCAAGTCACGATCAAGACGTCTGCCGAAGGAGATCCTCTCGAAGCGTGTCCGACAGGCTGGGTCGGAATGCCTGGCGGGCAATGCAACCGACCTTGCAAAGCCGACGGCGACTGTCACGGCTCCAACAAGTGCCAGAAGCTAGGCAGCGACCGGTTCTGTGACGACCACACTTGGGAGTGACTGATGCGCCATCGCTTCGCGGACGCGATTTGACGGGACCGGGTCGTCGTGTTCAGTTGGTGCGGTGGGATTCTTTGATTCAGTCTTTGGCACCGGGTTCGACGCCACGCACCCCCAGGCTGGGATCTATGCGCGTGGGCTCGTGCTGCAGAGCACGCAATTATCGACCAACACGCGCGTGAACGGGCAGCGCTTCGAGCAGCGCGCCATGACGCTCGACGTCGAGATCCCAGGACAGCAACCCTACCTATGCAGGGGCACGTTCCTAGTTCCCCGCGGGCTCGTCGAGGCCATTCCGGGCGCGTCGCTCGACCTGTCAGTGGACCGGAGCAACGCGCAGAACATCGTCGTCATCGGCCCCGGCGGCTTCACAGGGCCTTGGCTAAACCCTGGTCCGCCGAACCCTTTCTGACACCCAAAGCGGAGCCATAGGGGTGGGCGAATTCACTCTTCATCGGACGGCGGCTTCGCTGTCTCCGTGAGCCATGCCCGCGCTCTGCGGCGCAGCTCCATGCGCGTGTCGTGGAGACGAGCGATGTCTTGTCGCGGGAACCAAACGCGTATGAGCACTAACGTCAATACGAAGTTGTCGAGCGACATGATCGGATAGATCGCGCGTGGGAACGCCGCAGCCGCGAGGAAAGAGGCCGCGCAGACCGCCGCGGACAGCGCGAACCAACGCTCCACCCAGATCGAGAGGAACGTCTGGGTGGCTGCCCATGTGAAGATGATCAGCAGCGTGGCGTGATCGGGAGACACGCCCGCGAGCCAAGCGCCAGTGCTGACGAGCAGCTGCCCCCATAGATGAAGCCCAAGCGTCATCGCGAGTCGCCGGTTGAGCAGCGTCTTGCTCAACGTCTCACGAGCCCACCGATAACTGAGCGAGCCGAGCGCGAGGAAAATCGCCGTAGGGACGACCAGCCAAACGTATGAGGCGGACAGGCCGCGATGCTCGTGAAAGTACCAACCCAAGAGCGGCGACAGCGTCCAGAGCACGCCGAACGCCGCGCCGATGCCGGTGCGAGTTCGCGAGCCGATCGTAGGATCGTGATCGCCCTCGAGCTTGCGAAGGCGCTCGTCGTCGTCAGCGCGCTTCTTGATCGCTGCCTCGATACGCGCGGCGAGCTCGGGCGGAGGCGACGCGACCTCGCGCAAGAGCGCGGACGCGGCGTTCGGATCACCGTCGGCGAGCTCGTGCTCCACGACCGCAAGCAGCGCGCGATCGAGGCCCTTGCGAGCGGCCTCGTTCTCCGGCCACGCCGCGAGCGCCGCGCGGTACCCGAAGCGACACTCGCCGAGTCGATTGAACACCGCGAGCGTACGCTCCTCGCCTTTTGGCTCGTGCTCGAGCGTGTGCAACAACAGCGTGAGTGACTGCTTCGCGTCGTGCGCGAGCTTGCGCGATCCGCGATGGCGCGCGTACTGCTCGACGGCTCTTCGGAACGCGTCCGCGCTCTCGTAGCGTTCGCTTGGGTCGCGGCTCATCGCTCTCTCGCAGATCTGTCGCGCCTCTGCCGGGAAGCCGCGCGGAAACTTCGGCCGCGACAAGAGGATGCTCGAGATCATCGCTTGTAGAGTCGTGCCCTCGTGCGGCGATCGACCCGCGAAGATCTCGAAGAAGATCGCGCCGAGCAAATACACATCAGTCCGAGGCGACAGCTGCGATGGATCGCCGAGGAGCATCTCCGGGGCCATGTATCCAGGCGTGCCCGCGATCTCGGTCGCGAGCGACGCTGGCGGCAACCGACCGCTCGGATCGTCTCGCAGGCTAATCGCTATTCCCCAATCAAGGACATAGACCTCGCCGAAGGCTCCAATCATGACGTTCTCGGGTTTGAGATCGCGATGGATGATGCCGCGGCTATGCGCGAAGTGCGTCGCGTTGCACACGGCTACGAGGATCCCGAGGTTCCACTCGAGCGAATCGCGAGCTTGGTGACTCTTGGCGATCTCCGAAGGCGCGCTGATGAGCTCGCCCCAATGACGGCCCTCGATGCGCTTCATCACGATGACCGGCAACCCGGACGCGTCGACGCCGACGTCATACACTGGCACGATATTGGGATGCTCGAGCGCGCCGGTCACCCACGCCTCTCGCAAGATGGCGAGCGTGGAGTCCACGTCGCTCACGCCCGCGCGCAGTGTCTTGAGCGCGACGTGCCGACCCATCGTCGCTTGCGTCGCCTTGTGCACCACGCCCATGCCGCCCTCGCCGAGCGTCTCGTGCAGGGCCAGCTTGCCGTCGAGCGACGCGCCGAGCGCACGCAGCGCTTCGAGCGCGTTCTTGCCCTTTTCAGAGGCGGGTCGCTGCGGCGCGATCGTCGCACGTGGTCTCTCCGCGATGGTGCGCGCGAGATCGAGCTCGGAGCCCGCGATGCGGCCCTCGATCGTGCGCGCCAGTTCGAGATCGTCCATTCGCCGCGATACTAGCGCGAAGCCTGACTCACCATGAATCCGACAATCGCTATTGCCTATACCCTGGCTTGGAGCGCACTCACCACGGCGGCGCTCAGCCTCGCGATCCGTCATCGCGCTGCCTTCGGGCTATTGATGCCGCCTTCGGCGGACATCAACACTAGGTCGTGTGCCGTGGGCACGCCCCTGTTGTCGCGCGCGCACGTTCGTAGCCTGCTCACTCCATGGAGAGCAGTCTCGTTCTTGCTCGCCGCAGGGTTCTTCATCTTGGCCGCGCCCTACACTGGAGACCCAACTTGGGACCGCATAGATGGCGGCATGATGAGCGTGTTGACGTACCTCACGTCCTCCTGGAGCGTCGGCACGATCGTGCGCGCGAGCCGCGGCCGCCCTATTTCAAAGGCTCAAGTCTTCACGGCACTAGTGGCTTGTCTGTTCTCCGCTTCATGGTGTTATGACGGATATCTGTTCTGGCGCGACGGTCGATACCCCAATACCTGGTCCTCCAATGCACCCGTGTCGATTGCCTTGTATGTCGCGGCAGGCATGCTCTGGAGCCTCGCGCACGTGCCGGGTCGTGGCGTCGTCTTTGACTTCCAGACGAACGAGTGGTTCGCCTTACCGGCCACGGGCTTCAAGAAGATAGCGCTCCTCGCGCTCGTTCTGATGATAGGCGTCGCCATTGTGATGCGTCCGTTCGTCGTCGAGATACTTCGATTAGGACATTGAGCGATTCGCCTTCTCCTTCGCCTCCGCGATCTTCTCGATCGCCATCCACGACACACCCGTGAGCCGGACGCGATCGTCAGTGACGTCCTTCGCCGCCAAGAGTCGCTTGTTCGCCCACGAGCCGAGGCCAATCGCTGGCAAGAGGCCTACGAATGGGAGGATCCCGCCGACAGTCCAGGTCAGGTAGTCGGCGAATTCGTGAATGGCGATCATCGCGCTCAGCACACCAACCAGGGAGAGAGCGCTCGCGAGATAGAGCGCTATGCGCGACCGAGACCACGCCGCGTCGCACGCCACGCACAAAGGCAAAGAGAGATCGACATGGCGCTGCGACAATCGATTCGCGACACCAACGATGATGAGGGCGCCCACGAAGAGCGCACGGTTGCGCGTGAACGTACCGAACGAGCCGAACGAGAGCACTGCGAGCATCGACAGCGCTCCAATGGCGAATTGGAGCCACTTCCGACGAATGATCAACCGCTCAGGCCGCCGCACCACGTCGTCGGTCGCCGCGCACTTGAGACAAACACGCGGCAGCTCGTCGCGCGTAGAGACGACGTATTCGACCCCACCATACTCAGCATTCGTCCCCACTGTAGGCACACGCGCGCTCGCCACACTCGTCGGCGCCTCATAGGGATTGTGCTTCACCCAACGAGTCATACCCCGGACCCCACTGAGGGTTACCGAATAGACAATAATTCGAGATCGAAAGTCAGTGTCGCGTTCGGCGGGACCTTGGGTGGCGCACCCGCAGCACCATAGGCGAGCTCCGGCGGAATGGTCAGTGTCCGGTGACCGCCGACACGCATTCCAACCAAGCCTTGCTCCCACCCTTTGATGACGCTCCCGCCTCCCAGCGTGAAATCAAACGGTGTCTTTCGATCGATCGAGCTGTCGAACTTGGAGCCGTCCGCGAGCTTGCCCGTGTAATGCACGCTGATTTTGTCGCCGTTCTTCGCGGCGGGGCCAGTGCCTACGATCGTGTCTACGATCGTCACGGTCGTCGAACCTATGATGGGTGTCGTCGGAGGCGCGCCGCCCAAAACGCCGCGAGCGGTCATCGTGTCATAGAGCGCGGCCTGTGTGACTCCGCGCGCGAGCGCAGCTTTTGCCGCCGTGATTTCTTCGTCAATGACAGTCTTGAATGCCGAGTATGGCTGAGCGCCAACGACCTGGCGACCATTGATGAAGAATGTAGGCGTGGCACTCGCGCCGATCGCAGTGCCGAGCTTGTCGTCGTCATCGATCGCGCTCTGGTATTTCTTGGTCAATATGGCCTTGGAGACCTTGCCTTCGTCGACGCCGTTCTTGAGCGCGAGCGCGAGGAGATCAGCGTCCTCCAAGTGCGATTGGTCTGCGAACATCGCGTCGTGCAAGGACCAGAAAGTAGCGTCGCCCTTCTCCGCGCGCCCTTCGAGCGCGAGCTCGGCGGCCGGCAGCGCGCGATTGTGGAACGGCAGCGCCTTGTTCTTCCACACGAAGCGGACGTCATTGGGATAGTCCTTTCGCATGGTGGTCATGGTCGTCTCTGCTTTGCCGCAGTATGGACATTGATAGTCACCAAACTCCACGATCGTCACGAGCGGGGAGGTCGGACCGCGCACGGGGCTGGACCCAATAGGCGCTTTGTAGACCACTTCAGGGCCTGTCGGCGCGGGTGCGGTGGTGCCCGTCGCGGAGGGCGCGGCTAATGTGTAATTGGCTTTGGAGAGCTCCACATAGAGGCGGTCGGGGAGTGTGCCGCTGGCCAATCGCGCGCGCGCCTTCGCGAGCTCGCTGTCGATCGTCGTCTGCAAGACAGTGAACGTCTGCGCGCCAATGACGGATATTCCATTGATGAAGCTCGCGGGAGTACCAGAGACTCCCAGTGACTTTGCGAGCAGGTGATCGTCGTCGATCTTGAGCGCCCAGGTGTGGGCCGTGTCGCCGCGCTTGATCGCTTTGGCGTCCACTCCGGCGAGCGTCGCCCAGGTCTCGTAGTGACTCTCGTCGAGCGTGCTTTGATTGGCGAACGCGGAGTCGTGGAAGCTCCAGAACGCGGCATTGCCGCCGAGCAAGAACACCCCGCGCGCGGCCTCGGCTGACGGCTTCGCGTTGGTGTGAAATGGGAGCGCCTCGTTCTTCCAGATGATGCGCACGTCTTTGCCATAGTGCGCGCCCACGTCGTTCAGCGCGCTCTCGTAGCGCTGGCAGAAGGGACATTGAAAGTCCGAGAACACGACGATCGTCACGGGCGCGTTGCGGTCGCCGCGCATCGGATCATCGCTGGAGACTGCCACTGGCGAGTCCAGATCGCTCCAAGCCGACGTGCTCGTCGCCACCACGGAAACGGCCTTGCTCCGCGTGAACACGAACATCGTACCCCCAACGCCGATCAAGAGGAGGAGCGCGACCGCAGCGACGATCAGCCCTAGGGCCGCTCCGCCTCCGCTCGGACGCGGCGGAGGCGCGGGGTATTGGTAGGGAGCTTGTGGCGCGCCGTAGCCGTAGGGAGGCTGCATTTCGTGGCAACCTTAGCTCACGTTGTCGCACTTCGTGAGCGAGAGATGTCGAGCTTGTTCATTGCGCGTGATCGGACAGGCTCATAGTCTGGACTTTCGACTTTCTTCTTCATGGGAGCCTGACATGCGCCGATTGGGTGGAGCTTTCTCGCTGGTGCTCGCGTTCGTGGCTCTCGGTTGTGGATCGAACACCGACAACACGTTTGGTAATCCCGACACTGATGGCGGGGGAGGCGACGGGGATCTCAACTCAGACTCGCCCTGGATTGGAAATCAAGACGCGACCAAGCAGCTCCTCGTCATCACTCCGGCGAATCCAGTGCTCACCTACAACGGCGCGCCAGTGTCGCAGCAGTTCCAGGCTGTGCTCGACAACAACACAGTAGCGACCGCGACTTGGTCGCTCGACAACGTCGCGATCGGGTCGATCGACGCGAACGGCCTCTTTACGGCCTCCGGTACGGCAGGCGGCACCGCGACCGTGACCGCGCAAGTCGGCATGGCCACGGCGACGACGACCGTGACCGTTCAGTTGGTCATCACGGAGAACCCTGGCAACGCCTCTCAGAACGTCATTGCCCAACTCAAAGGTGGAGGCAACTCGGACGGCACCTACAAGTGGCTTTATCCCTACGACAAGACGGTATTCCCGCGCGGCCTCACAGGGCCCACCATGCAGTTCGCGGGCACACCGATCACCTACGCTTGGGTGCACGTCACCACCAAATCCAAGACGCTCACTTATGACGGTTATTATGGAGGCTCGAGCCCCGCGCGGATCGACTTCAGCGCTCCCACTTGGAAGATGATCAGCAAGAGCGCAGGCGCGAATGACACCGTCACCGTGCAAGTCACCAAGCTGAGCGGCAACGCAGTCACTGGGCCCGTCACCGAGAACTGGGTCATCGCGCAGGGCGACTTGAAGGGGACTGTCTATTACAACTCTTATGACTCCGCGCTCGCCGGACAGACCGGTGCCGTGCTCAAAATGAAGCCTGGTGGCGTCGCGAGCGTGCTCACGGGCGGCGGCGGAAAGTGCACCGTTTGCCACACGGTCAGCTCCAACGGCAACGTGATGCTCGCCGCGAACAACACCTACACGACCGGTGCGAAATACGACTTGAAGAACAACGCGGCGATGAGCATGACTCGCAGCGACAAGATCTACAATTTCCCTGCAGTCTATCCAGACGGGACGCTCGCGGTGTCTTGCACCGACGACAAGATCGGCGGCATGTGGTCCGGCCAACAAGCGCATTTGTACAATGTGGCGACTGGCGCGCAAATCGCCGCGCCTGGTCTCGACAACGTCATTAGCTACGCGGCGATGCCAGCGTTCTCTCCAGACGGCAAGCACCTCGCGTTCAACAACGAGCGCACCACTGCGGTACAGGCACCGAGCCAGACCAACGAGATCGACACGCTCGATTTCGACGTCAATACAAAGACGTTCTCCAACCTGAAAGTGCAGCGCAAAGACGCAGATACGAGCGCGCTATTGGGTTGGCCCGCGTTCACACCTACTGGCAAGTATGTCCTCCTCGATCACCACATTACCGGCTTTGGGCAAGTCAATTATGGCACTTGGGAGGGCAACCTCAGCAAGCTCGAGATGGTGGACACCACCAACCAGACTCTCTACACGCTCGATCTCTTGAACGGCTACGATCAGGGCAAACCGTACTTGCCTTATGGCGACGACGAGCTCCGCCGCAACTACGAGCCCAACGTGCTGCCGCTCGCGGTGGGCGGGTATGTGTGGGTCATCTTCACGAGCCGCCGTCAATATGGCAATACGATCAACACTGCCAATACATCCTCGGATCGCAAGAAGCTGTGGGTGTCAGCGATTGACCTCAATCCGACGCCCGGGACGGACCCGAGTCACCCCGCGTTCTACTTGACGGGACAAGAGCTCATCTCAGGCAACATGCGCGGCTTCTGGGTGCTGGACCCATGTAAGGCAGATGGCAACTCGTGCACTTCGGGAGACGAGTGCTGCGGCGGCTATTGTCGTCAAATCAACGGGGACGGCGGACAGCAGCTCGTCTGCGTTCCTCCGCCCGGTGGGTGTTCACATGAGTTCGAGAAGTGCAACGTGAAGGCCGATTGCTGCGATCCTGCCGCAGACTGCATCAACGGGTTCTGCGCTCAACCACCAGTGAATTAGGTCGATGACCTGCCCGGTCGTGCCCTTGTCGGTCCCAGGCTAGGCGAGCAGTCATTTCATCCTGCGGCGAGCTCCGCTGCGACACGCTCCAACCTCTGGACGTCTGGGCTCTTGGTCATGAAAGACGCGCGTGCTTCGTCGTCAGACACGAAGTCGCGTCGCGTGACGAAGATCTGGCGAGCCTCTTTGATCGCGTCGCGTGCTGCGTTCGTATCACCGCGGGCGCGCAGCACCGCCGCATGAATGACGTGCGCGAACATGTCTCCGAACGCGACGGCCGAGGTCAGCGGGCGCAGCAAGCGGAGCGACTCCTCCGATGCTTGCAGCGCTTCGTCGAGACGTCCGCCCGTGAGCAAGATGTCCGCGAGCACCGATTGCGCGTACATGCGCACGGTCGACGTCGGCGCATTCTCATCGCCGAGCCGCGCCTCTCGCTCGGCGTCCTCGAGTTGACCTTGCGCGAGGAGCGCGCGCGCGAGGCACAAGTGAGCGAACGCCATCGATCGCGGCGCCTCCAATTTTCCGCCGGCCAACACCTTCCGAGATCCGCTCTCTGCTGCCTCGTACTCACCCATGCACAGACGCACGAACGCGCTGTTCTGGGTCGCGTTGAGCTCGAGCGTGGTCATGTTCAGCTTCACCGCTCCCTCGCAGATCTCGGCGTACGTGGCGAGGGCTCGCTCGTATCTTCCGAGGCTCAGGCTCGCGAACCCAGCGTTCGAGAGCCTTTGGAAGAACCCGCGCTCGTCGCCAACGTCTCTCTTCGCCTGGGCTGCCACTCTTTGAGTCGTCTCTAGCCCGAACCAGTCGCCGCGCACGTACGCGCGGAGGCCTCTCGAAACGAGCAGCGCGTCGCGCAGCTCGGGCTCACGCTCCACGCGCTCTGGCGGGAATTGTTCCAGGCGTTCGAAGAGCTCCTCGTGCGCGCTCTTGTGGCCCACGATGACTAGCCCGTTCGCGGCTTGCGCGACCGCGCGCGTCCAATCGCCCAGCGACTCGTCGCTCGGCATCACGCGAAGGAGTGTGGAGAGGCGCGCGAGCTCGGCCGTGTCGCCGGTGAAGCTCGCCGCGTAAGCGCTGTGGCGGAGCGCACAGAAGTAGCGAGGGCTCCCCGGCTCGGCCACCTCTAGCGCGCGCTTGGCGGCCGCTGCGCAGTCGCGCGTCTCGCCGCGCCAGCGATGCGCCTCAGCCTCCATCGTGAGAATGTCGCCCAGCGCGTCTCCGCTTGCCCCACACGCCTTTGCGCGCTGGCCAAGGTCGAGCACTCTCGCAAAGTCAGAGACCCCGAGGGCGCGAATGATCGCGCGCACGTACGCAGTGACCGCGAGCTCCATCTGACCGCCGCGCTGCCGGTGATCGGCGAGCACGAACGGGTCGACCTCGCCGTTGCTCTCCAACCAGTCTGCGGCGAGCGCGTGCGCGAGGAGGCGGTCTTCGTCCGTGAGCATCTGATAGGTGACGTCGCGCACGAGCGTGTTGCGGAACTCGAGCTCGCGATGGAAGGCCAACCGCGACTCCGCGCGCGGGACGAGGATCTCGCGCAGGGCGAGAGAGTCCGTCAGCGCGGTGGTCTCTGCGAGCAATCTCTGGTTGGGGACTAGAGTCCCAGACAGCAGCGCGGTCACGCCTTCGGCCCAAAATGAGGCTCCGAACACGCTCGCCGCTCGCAGGACGCGTCGCTCGGCATCAGGGAGGAGCTCGACTTGCGCTGACATGATCGCGAGCAGCGAACCAGGTGCGTCCTTCTCGCCACCGGCGGTCGCGCGCACGAGCTCTTCCAAATGGAGCGCGTTGCCTGCGGCGAGCGTGACGACGCGATCGATCGCGTCTGCCGTGATTGGGTAGGACTCCAGCGCTACTTTCGCGAACGTCGTCGCGGCCTTCTTGGAGAGTCCCGCGAGCGGAACGCGCTCCACCACGCGAGACCACAAGTTCGGGAAAGCAGCGTCTACCTCGGGTCGCGCGAGCGCGAGCACGAACACGGGATGCTCAGCGAGGTCACGGAGCATCTCGTCGATCAGCTTGACGGTAGGGAGGTCACCCCATTGGAGATCTTCGAGGATGATGAGAACGGGTCCGCGCCACAGCTCGGCCTGCACCCAGGCGCGCCACGCCTGTCGAATCCGATCTCCCATGAGGCGAGGATCTTTCCGCGCTGCCTCGAGGTGGGCGCCGAGGCTGGGTATCTTCACGCCCGCGATCTCTGCGATGAACTCCGCGACGTGAGTCTGCTCCTTCGGGACGACCGTGCCCACGCGCTCTGCGAACTTCAGCCACGCGGCCTCGTCGCTCTCACCTTCTTCGATCTCGAACTCGCGGCGAAGCGCTGGCGCGAGGGCACCGAATGGCGAACCTGCGTTCGTCGCGTTCGCCTTCGCGTACAGCTGCATCGCTGGAGCGGTGTGGCCCTTCAGACCCTCGAGCCACTCGTGCAACAAGCGAGACTTGCCAATGCCCGCTTCCGCGACGATCAAGCTCGCGCGCGCGACGCCTTGCTCGCAGACGTCGTCCCAGGTGACGAGAAGCGACGCGAGCTCGCGCGCACGGCCGACGAACGGCGTGGGCTTGCCGAGCAATGCGTATTTGCGCACGCCGGCGTGACCCACGAGCGAGCAGACGTTCGAGCTGACCTCACGCTCGACATCGAAGTCCGAGCCGAGCAGCCCCGCCGTCGTGTCGTCGATGACGATCGGGAGCGGTCGACCTTCCGCGGCCGCCAGCTCGTCGCGCCCGAGCAACGCAGCCGCGCGCTCGAACACACCCGAGTACGGACCCACCGATTGTGTCGAGCCGCTCACGATGGTCTGTTTGTCGGAGCCATCCTCGCCGCGCAGATCGTCTCCACGGCCGGTGGCGAGCACGATGGGAGCATGGGGCAGCCTGCTACGCAGCTCGAGCGCACAGCGCGCCGAGACGCGGGCGAGATCCGTGGCGTTGTCTCGGCCACCGACGACGACCACCACCGAGTCGTTCGCCAGTGCCTCCGCGCGCCCGCCGAACGAGGTCACCACCTCTCGCACCACGTCCACGTCGACCTTGCCCGTGATCACCATGAGCGACACGAGCCGGCGCTCCCGGAGCGTGAGCCCACTCCACGCGGGCGCGTCGACGGTGATCGGTATGCCGTCGAGAGCGTCGAGAGCGTCGATCGCGCGGACCACCGCTGCGCCGTCCGCCAAGCGCGCCGCCGCAGACTTCGCAAGCATGTGCGCGACGAGATCGCCGACGGCCCGAGGCACCCCCGGCGCGAGATCGCACAGGTGCGGCGCCTCGTCGAACAGCAGGTGCGCGAGCACGGCGATGTGATCGTCGCCGTCGAACGGCGGACGACCCGTGAACGCACGAAACATCAGCGCGCCGAGCGCGAACACGTCTGCCCGTGCGTCGATCGCGAGCCCGCCGCGCGCTTGCTCCGGCGCCATATAACGAGGAGTCCCGATCACCGTCCCGACCTGCGTGAGCCCTACCGCAAGCCCCGTGCGCGCGACTCCGAAGTCGAGCAACACCGGATCTTCTAATTGGCAATTACGAAGAACGATGTTCTGCGGCTTGATGTCGCGGTGAACGATTCCGTGCTCGTGCACTTGCGCAAGCGCGGTGGCGAGCGCGCGCCCAAGCGCGAGCGTGTCCGTCAAGCTGAGCGTGCCCCGCCGAAGCCTGGCAGAGAGCGTCTCGCCCTCGACCCATCCCATCGCCACGAAGGCTTCGCTCCCCTCGGCGCCGTGCGCGACGTAGTTGACGATGCCAGGATGAGCGAGGCGAGCGAGCGCTTGCGCTTCACGGGCGAGGCGCGCGAGATCGTCGGGCGCGGTCGCGCGCAGGAGCTTCAGCGCGACCCAATCACCGCTCGCTCGATCGAGCGCGCGATAGACGTCCGCCATCCCTCCCGAACCTGCCAGCCCCTCGATCTCGAAGCGGCCCGCGAATACGGCGCCCTTTTGCAAATCCACAAGACTAGCCGCAGAACAAGCCAGAAGCGAGATCGCTTCGGAGGCTCAACTCACCCTCTGCAGCGCCACGCATCCTTGACTCTCATTGGTATCGAAAGTGTCCCATGATGGACATATGAAGCTTCGCTCCTCGGTGTTCGCGCTCATCGTCGTCGCGTCTTGTGAGCCCAAGCCCGCGCAGGCCCCCACCGGTGAGAGCGTCCTAGTTCGAATGAGCGCCACGGTGGTTTGTGGAGAGACGCTCAACGCCACTGTCATCATCGAAGGCGACAAGTGGAGCGCGCCCGTGCACGCACAGGTGTTGGTGACGCCACCATCGAACGCGCGCTTGGTCGTATTGAGATCCGGGGAGGGCCCTGGGTCGACGCTCACAGTGACCGCGGACAAGCTCAACCCAGGAGACAAGACACTCACGACATTTCAATCCGAGAGCATGATCGGCCTGTTATTGGGCCGCCCCGTCATCATCCCGCACACGGCCCGACAGGCCGCTCTCATCGCTCACAGCGAAGGCCACGCGACGGTCGTCGTCACCACTGAGTCGATGCGCCAAGAGGTCGACATCGCCCCGTTCGAAGACAAGCTCATCGCGACCTCCGCGCGCGTGTGGGAGGGTGACGAGCTCCTGTACGAAGCGCACTTCTCCGATCCCAAGATCCCCGAAGGTTGCAACGATCCCGTCTCGCGAACACTAGAGATCGACATACCCAAAGAATTGGTCGTCAAGCTGCACTATGTGCAGGCCCGTTGGATGCGCGAGTGACTCAACTATAATTGACTCACTCCGGTTCGAGCGTCGCCCCAAGATTTCCAGGCGCCACGTCCAAGTGCAACTCTTTGCCATCACGCAAAATCAACATCGAGTGTGCGCCGAGATCGATGGACTCTTGTACGTCTTGCGGGCGATTGACGGCGTGCCCACCGGCGTCTAGCACCACATCTCCGGGCAACAATCCGACACGGTTTGCCTGACCATCTGGCGCGACGACCACCACGAGCGCGCCCTTGCTGCCGTGAAAGGCAGTGGGGTTAGTGTCGCGCAATACGGCCATGCGTTGTCCCATGGACCAAGCCGCGATCTTTGATTCAGCGGCCGCGAGCCCGCCCGCGTCGGTGATGGTGACATTGTGTAAGTCGGTGATCGCGAGATGTCCGTCCACCGTTTTCCATTGGAGCTCCGCCAACTCGCTAGAGCCTGCGATCGGCTGATTCTGTGCGTCAAACGCGACGCGCCGGAAGACACGCCCGTCGCCGCTCGCCCACACTCGCGCGCCCAAAGCACCATCGGCGCGCGGGGCGGG
>JANYHY010000776.1 GCA_025362165.1 Myxococcales bacterium
GATCGCATCGTGGTCCCAGCGGGGACCTACCGCGAGCGCATCCGTGTCTCGACGCCCGAGTGGGACTCGGACGAAGTCGATCCTGCGCCGCGTGCGCCGTCCGTGGAAATCGTCGGTGAGGGGCGCGTTGTCATCACGCACGACGATGGCCCTGTGATCCTAGTGGACGACGGCGGGCTCGTGCTCGAGGGGATCCGCATCGAGAACGATCGCGCGACGCTCGCAGATCCTGAGGACATCAACGGCGACGTCGCGCGTGTGATCGACGGCTCGCTGCGCCTGGTGCGATGCGATGTCTCAGCGAGAGCAGGGCGCGGCATCGTGATCTTCGAGGCAGGTCAGCTCGTCGAGTGCGGCGTCGAGACTGGCGGCTTTCCTGCGGTGCTGAGCACGCGCGTGGTCGTGGTGGATCGCTCGGCCATGTCGGGCGGCGGCCTCATCCTCACGGAAGAGGGTGAGGGGTTCATGGAAGACTGCAAGGTAGTGGGCTCGAAGTACTCGGGGCTCGAAGCGAGAGACTCGGCGGTAGGCACAGCACAGCGCTGTGTGTTTCAGGACTGCGTGATGGCAGGGGCGGTCGTCTTCGACAAGGGGGTCGTTCAACTCTCGCACTGCG
Organism: Myxococcales bacterium; assembly: GCA_025362165.1. Taxonomy (GTDB): domain Bacteria; phylum Myxococcota_A; class Polyangia; order Polyangiales; family Polyangiaceae; genus JANYHY01. The sequence goes on from JANYHY010000776.1 coordinate 617, forward strand.
AGTTGACAGGCAACACCTATGCGGGCTTCGCCGTTCAATCAGGCCGCGGCACGGCGAGCGACTGCAAGATGACCAACAACGTCGGCAACGGCGCGCGGTACGAGGGGCGACGCTCGCACGGCGCGCTCGTGAGGTGCGAGCTGCGAGGGAACCACGCAGCAGCGATCTTCATGCTGGACCACGCAAGTGTCACGGTCGCCCAGTCGACGGCCGAGAGTCACGGCAGCGGCGGCGGAGTCGTGATCCAAGAGGCGAAAGCACACATCTCGAGCACGACCATCCTTGGGAGCGAAGTGAACGCCGTCGAGATCCGCGGCAAGTGCGCGCCCACGTTCTCCGGCTGCACGATCCGAGGCAACGGAGGCGAAGGCGTGCTCGTCGACGGCGGCGCCAAGCCGCGCATCAGCAAGTGCACGATCAAAGACGGCGCGCAGTCTGGCGTGTTCATCCAAGACGGGCAGCCGCACCTGACCGATTGCGAAATCTCGGGTCATCAGAAGGTGGGCGTGGTCTCCGAGAAAGGGAGTGGGGCCGTCATCCGCTGCAAAATTCATCACAACAAAGCGTTCGCGATTCAAGCCGGTGCGCGCCTCTCAGTGCGCGATTGCGAGCTGAACGACAACGCCGAAGACGGCGTGTACGTGCATGGAGAAGGCGACGTGAGCGTCGAGCGCTGCGAGATCGCGCGAAACGGCGACTGCAACGTTCGTCTGTTCGAAGGGCACGCGCGCCTCGTAGGTTGCAAGATTCATCACGCCAAGAGCAGCGGCGTCTTCTTGGAGGGCGAGTGCAAAGTCGACATCGACGCGTGCGACCTCAGCGAGAACGGCGAAGAGGGGCTGCACGTGATGGGGAGCTGCAAGGCGAGCGTGAAACGAAGCCATTTCCACGCGAACGGCGCGGTGAACGTCCTGGTGCAGGAACATGCGCGCGCCACCGTAAGCGATTCGGCGATGGATGATTTGCGAGTGGACGGGAGCGGGGGCGTATCGCTCCAGAGGACGCTGGTTCGCAGGGCGATCACCAAATCGAGGACCGCGAAGGTCACGCAAAAGGACTGCATCACAGGCCAAGACCTCCCTTTCGCGCTGCCCAAGAGCGATCCGTGAGCGTCGTCATTCGAGTCGATCTCCCCGCGGACGCGATGACGCTCGCGCGGTCTCTGGCGGATCGCTCGCAGCTCGCGGTGCTCGCTTCCACGGGCTCGACTGCGGACGCTCGATCGAGCTTCGTCGCGTGCGATCCGGTGGAGGTCTCGAGCGCGATCGTCCCCGAGGTTGGGTCTCCGACGCACGGTTGGGGAGGACTCGCCGCGGCGCCTCGGTGGATCGGCGTCATCCCGTACGAGCACCTCCGTGGGCTCGAGCGTCACTCGCTCGCTTGGCGTGAGGCGCGCGAATCGCCCATGATCACCGAGCCAAAATGGTTGCGGTATGCAGCCATCATCCGCGTCGATCACGCGACAGGCGCTGTAGCGATCGAGGCGGATGACCTCGACGCCGCGCATCGGCTCCTCGCGTGTGCGAGACGCGCTCCTCGCGCCGAGCGGCCAGTCTCGCTCACGACGCGCGACCACGTAGAGGACGGTCACGCCGATCGCATCAGGCGCGTCCTCGACTTCATCGCGCGAGGTGACGTGTATCAAGTGAACCTGGCGCGTCGCCTCGCGTTCGACTTCGAGGGCACAGCTCTGGACCTCTTCGCGTCCATGCGTCGTCGGAGCCCATCGCCGTGGAGCGTCTATCTCGACATGGGGGATGTTCAGATCGCGGGGACGAGCCCGGAGCTCGCGCTCTCCGTGAGAGGGTCGCGCCTGCGAACGATGCCGATCAAAGGCACGCGACCGCGCGGCGAAGACTGGACGACGGACCGCGCGATGAAGGATGATCTCGATCACGATCCCAAGGAGCGGGCGGAGCTCGTGATGGCGATCGATCTCCATCGCAACGATCTTGGTCGCATCGCAAAGGCGGGGACGGTCCGCGTGCTCGGAGAGCCGGCCATCACGACCGGCGTCACCGTTCACAGTCGCTCGGCCGAAGTCGTTGCAGAACGCGCCCTTGGGCTCAGTCTCTCGGACATCGCGCGAGCTTTCTTGCCTGCCGGAAGCGTGACTGGAGCTCCGAAGGTTCGAGCCATGGAGATCATTGCGGAATTGGAGCCGCATCGCCGCGGCCTCTATACGGGCTCGATCGGCTATGTCGGTCGCGACGGAGCGCTCGAGCTCTCGATGGCGATCCGTACGGCGACGATCCGTGATCGCGTCGCGCACTACTTCACGGGCGGGGGCATCGTGTGGGGGAGCGATCCCGAGCGTGAGGTCGAAGAGACGAAATGGAAGGCCCTTCAGCTCGCTCAAAACTTGGCCGACGGGGCGCCCGAGGGTTAGCGAAGAGGACGGTCCATGAGCATCGGTGACAAGGTCAGGCGCGCGATCGCGCGGAGGCTCGCGAGCCTCGCTGACGACGGCGTCTTCGGCGAGGCGGGGCCGTCTGCCGTTCGCGCTGCCACGTCGTGGACCGTCGAGCGCCCCAAGCGCGCCGAGCACGGGGATCTCGCCACGAACGTCGCGATGACCTTGACCAAGGCCGTCGGCAAACCGCCACGCGTGATCGCAGAAGCGCTCGTCAAAGCGCTCGAAGGTGACGCGGTCATCGCGAGCGCGGAGATCGCTGGTCCCGGTTTCGTGAACCTGCGGCTGCACCCGAGCGTGTTTCACGAAGAGCTCGCAGAAATTCTCTTGAAAGGAAGAGGTTACGGCCGCGCTCCCTCGGCGACAGGAGAGCGCATCAACCTCGAGTTCGTCAGCGCGAACCCAGTCGGTCCCATTACGGTGGCCGCGGCGCGCAACGCGATCTTTGGAGACACAGTGGGCCGCGTGCTCGAAGCGGCAGGCGCGCGAGTCACCCGCGAGTACTACATCAACGACTTCGGCAACCAAGTCCGACTCTTCGCGGCGAGCATTCGCGCGATCTCGGACGGTCAGCCGGTGCCCGAGGAAGGCTACAAAGGCGCCTACATCGAGGAGCTCGCGACCTTCATGAAGGCGAACGACCCGAAGGCGTTCGAGAGCGAAGAGACGCTCTCACGCGCGGGCATCGGGTGGATGCTATCGGGAGTGCCTGGCAGCAAGACGATGGTCGGCATCCAACGCTCGCTCTCGCTCCTCGGCGTGGACCACGACGTGTGGACGAATGAAGAGGCTCTGCACCGGAGCGGCAAAGTCGGCATGGCGCTCGCGAAGCTCGAGCGCGGTGGTTATCTTGAAAAGAAAGATGGCGCGCTCTTCTTCGTCGGCAAAGGCACCGAGAGCGAAGACAAAGATCGCGTCGTCCAGAAGTCGGACGGCAACTACGCGTACTTCGCCAGCGACATCGCCTACCTCGCCGACAAGATGAACCGCGGCTACGACCGGGTCATGATCGTGCTCGCGATCGATCACCACGGCTATGTGCCTCGATTCAAGAACGCGTTCGAGGCTCTCGGGTATCCGCCGGAGAAGTTCGAAGTGCTGCTCTACAACTTCGTCTACATCGTCCGAAACGGCGAGGTGGTGAAGATGGGCAAGCGCGCCGGCAACTTCGTCACCAGCGACGACGTCATCGAAGAGATCGACGAAGCCACAGGGCGCGTGGGCGCTGGCAAGGACGCCCTCCGCTTCTTCTACTTGTCGCGCACCGCGAACGTGAAGGTGGACTTCGACATCGAGCTCGCGAAGAAGGCGAGCCTCGATAACCCCGTGTTTTACGTGCAATACGGACACGCGCGGCTTTGCTCGATCTTGAAGAAGGCGGCCGAGCTCGGCATCGAATCACCGACGGACCTGTCGCCTTCCGAGTGGACGTCGCTCGCTAGCCCAGACGAGCTCGCGATCACGATGAGGCTCTCCGAGCTGCCCGCGCTCATCGCTGGCGCCGCTGAGATGCGCGAACCGCATCGCGTCGCGTTCTACGTGCAGGAGCTCGCGAAGGACTTCCAAAGCTACTTCACGCGCTTCAAGGCAGATCCAATTTTGCCGCGTGACTCGGATCGAAAAGATCCCGAGTGGAACAAGACGTGGGACATGAACAAGACGCGCGCGCGCCTCGCGTGGGTGCAAGCGACGCGTGTCGTGTACCGAACCGCGCTCGAGCTCTTGGGCGTGGACGCGCCCGAACGAATGGACAAGCCGGCAGATGCGGAAAGCGATGAAAGCGAGTGAGTCATGAGTGATGTTCACGTGCGCAACCTCGAGCAGATTCAAGAAGACGACGCCAACAGAGCGCCGAGGTTCTGGTCGTGGGCGCTCGTCGCGCTTGGTGGCGCCGCGATCGTCTTCGCGGGCGTGACGCTCGCTGGGCGAAAGTCGGACGCGCAAGACAAGAAGGTCGACCCCTTGGGAGATCTCGTCG
>JANYHY010000778.1 GCA_025362165.1 Myxococcales bacterium
GATCGCATCGTGGCGCTCGACGATTTCGACGTGGAGACCGCCGCCGCGCTCCGCGAGCACCTGCGCATCCCCGGTATGGGCGACACCACCGCGCGCCACTTCCGCGACAAGCTCGCGATGCGCGTCAAAGCGCGTGAAGAAGGCATCTTGGTGCCAGATTTCGTGCACGTCCTGAACTATGAGGCGATGACCGAGTTCATGGCGAAGGTGCCGCCCCCATGGATGAACAAACCACGTAGCGAGGCGAGCGCAGCAGGTATCACCAAGGTGGAGAGCGAGCGACACCTATGGGAGCTCGTTGACAAACAAAGTGATCGACAGAGTCATTATTTGCTCGAGAAGTATTTGCCCGGCGACGTCTATCACGTCGATTCCATAGTCTCCGAGCGCAAGGTCTTGTTCTCTTCAGTGAACCGCTGCCACCAGCCGCCGTTCGACGTCGCCCATGGTGGTGGAGTATTCGCGACGCGCACGGTGGAGCGCGGCTCGGCAGACGAGAAGACACTCATCACATTAAATGATCGAGTGCTCGGCGTGATGAACCTCGTGCGCGGGGTATCCCATGTGGAATACATAAAAAATAGAGAGGACGGCCGCTTCTACATGCTCGAGTGCGCCGCGCGTGTGGGCGGCGCTCATATCGCCGACATGGTGGAGGCCGCGACCGGAATCAACCTATGGGAGGAGTGGGCGAAGATCGAGGTTGGCGGCGGAAAAGAGCCATACTTGCTGCCCACGCACAAATTGGACTACGCGGGTCTCATCGTGAGCTTGGCACGCGAAGAGACACCGGACACGAGCGGCTTTGATGATCCCGAGATGTTCTATCGCTCACCTGAAGCGAACCATATCGGTTTGGTGTTTCGCTCGCCGAGTCACACACGCATCGAGGAGTTACTCACTCGATATACCGAGCGCGTGCGCGCACTATCAGCCTCGATGCCCGCGCTAGAGAAGCCTGCCCACTGAAGTGCGGGGGAGCCGCTAACTATTCTGCGTCGCTGCCGGTTGGCTTCAAGTGAGACATTCGCTTGCGCTTGGTGTCCACATAAGCGGCAGAGAGCTCATTGAGAGGAACACTCACAGGGATGCGCCCTACGACATCGATCCCGAGCGCCCTCAACGCAGTGACCTTCGCGGGGTTGTTCGTCATGATGCACACGGACTCGATCCCGAGATAATCGATCATGTCGCGCACCACGTCATATTTCCGCGCGTCATCTGGCAATCCGAGCATACGGTTCGCGTCCACCGTGTCCGCACCCTGAGCCTGCAGCTCGTACGCGCGGATCTTGTTTGCGAGACCAATCCCGCGGCCCTCCTGGCGAAGGTAGAAGACAGCGCCCGCGCCGCGACGGACGATCTCGTCGAGCGCGTGGTCGAGCTGCTCTTTGCAGTCGCACTTGAGCGAGCCGAACACCTCGCTCGTGATGCACTCGGAGTGCACGCGGATCGGGATCTCCACGCCACCACGGACGTCCCCGTAGACGAGCGCGATATGCTCCTTCTCGCCCGGCTCTCCGCCTTCGTTGTTCGCGAGGCTCTTGAACACGTGCGTCGTGAACGTTCCGTGTCTGGTGGGAAGCTCGGCAGACGCGAGGTGCTGGGTTCGCGCCTTGGTCAGAGGCCGGATCACCCGCTTGGGGGGGACGTGCATCTCTATAGTCTCCTTGGAGTTCTTCTGATGATTGTCCGACCGATTCGGTTGCGGCTGGGCTCGGGCGGTCGTTCCAATGGAACCTAGGGCGAACATGGCTGCCGGTCAAACTGACGAGCTCTCGATGAACTAGTGCGGGGTCCGCGGGGAAGCATTGAACAAGAAGCCAGCAAGAATCGGGCACGCGCACACACTTCATCGAGTCAGCACGCATGCGGCTTGCTATACGCGTAGACCCTCGTGAGTTTTTCACCCAAAGAGGCTTTGCCGCCGATTCCCAAGGTGGTTCAGCGGCTCGGGTGGGTCTCGCTCTTCCAGGATGCGGCAGGAGACATGGTCTACCCGCTGCTCGCCCCGTTGCTGCGGTCGATGGGCGCGGGAGGCGCTGCGCTCGGCGCGCTCGAGGCGGTGAGCGAAGGCGTCAGCGCCGTCATCAAGTGGCGATCGGGCGCTTGGGCGGACCGCGGCGATCGGAAGAGGCTCGTCGTCATCGGTTATGCGATCGCGGCGCTCGCCCGCCCCATCATCGGGTTCGCTGTGGCGCCCTGGCAGGTCATCGCGCTCCGTTCGACCGATCGAGTCGGCAAGGGCGTTCGCTCCGCACCGCGCGACGCGATGCTTGCAAGCGCGGTCGATCCGCGTCATCGGGCGCGCGCGTTCGGTTTCCACAAGATGATGGACAACGCGGGCGCTGTGCTCGGTCCGCTCATGGCGTTCTCGCTCGCGCAGTTCCTCTCGTGGACGCCGCGCGACATCATCAAGTTCTCGATCGTCCCGGGTGTGCTCGCTGTCGCGATGCTCGTCTTCGGGGTGAAGGACACCGCCGCACCCTCGAAAACCGGGGCGAATTCTTCTATAGCTGACAAGTCATCGATCGACACCGGAGCCAAGCGCTACCTCGCCGCGCTGTTCGTGTTCACGCTCGGCGCCTCTGCAGACTCGTTCCTGTTGCTGCAGCTCAGCAAGCTCGGGCTGGCCACAGCGCTCATCCCCATCGCGTGGCTCTCGCTCAACGGCGTGAAGGCGCTCACCAACATCCCCGGCGGTCGGGTGAGCGATCGCTTCGGTCACAAGCGCACGCTCGTGGTCGCGTGGACGCTCTACGCCGCGGTCTACGCGCTGTTCCCGTGGATGACCTCATGGGTCTCCGCGTGGGCGCTCATGCTCGTCTACGGCATGTATTACGGGCTATCGGAAGGCGGAGAGAAGGCGCTCGTGGTCGAGCTGGTGCCAGCCGATCAGCGAGGTCGTGCGCTCGGCGCGATGCACGCGCTCGTCGGCGTCGCGACAGTGATCGCGAACATTGGCTTCGGCCTGTTGTTCGACCTCAGCGCGCGCACCGCGTTCTGGGCGAGCGCGACCTTCGCGATGCTCGGCGCCGTGATGCTTGCCGTCACCGTCCCGGTCACCGCGCGCAGAGACGCGTGAGCATGTCTTCGAGGATCGCGTCCGGTGGGCGCTTGCTCCCCTTGAGCGCGAGATCCGTCTCCGCGAGCACGATCAGCCACTTCTCGAGCTGCCTCTCGGTGAGCGGCTTGGTGCGTGATGCGAGCTCGCGCGCGCGCTGCGGCTGAAACGCGCCAGCGCGCTTGGCGGCCTCGAAATCGCCGACACCAGCGTTGGTCTCTGCCTTGTAGCGAACGAGCTGGCGAATGCTCCACGCGAGCGCGCCCAGGAGCGGCAGGCCACGGTCTCGCGGATCGTAGACGTCTGCCAGAGTCTTCATCGCCGCGCCGAGATCTCGACGACCCACGTGATCGACGAGCGTCCACGTCGTGCCCATGCGAACGCGCGCGACGCACTCGCTGACCGCCGCCTCCGTGATCGCAGCGCCCGGACCGACATAGAGAGAGAGCCGCTCGAGCGCGTCCGACAAGTACGAAAGAGATGGCCCGCCGATCTGTCCGAGGAGCTCCGCGGTGTCATGGTCGATCGGGTTGCCTTTCTCCTTCGCGCGCTGCGCGATCCAACCTGGCAGCTCGCCGTCGGAGAGCGACTCGCACGAGACGAGGATGTTCTTCTTCTTCGCGAGCGCCACCGCCTTGCGCCGACCGTCGAGCTTGCCCGCGACGACCACCACGCACGTCGAGTCGATCGGGGAATCAATGTATTGTGCAAATATATCGAGCGGAGAATCAGCGGACTTCGCCTCACCGTCCTCGCCGCCCGAGTCCCACCGCTCTGCAGACCGGACGAGCACGAAGCGCTTGGGCGCCATCATCGGGACCGTGCGCGCCGCGGCGAAGATCTTGTCAGCCGAGGTCTCGCCAGCAGTGAACTTGTCCTCGTTGAACGCAGCGATGCCGTTGCCGATGGCGGCGTCACGCAGCGCGCTCACGACCTCATCGCGCAACAAGCGCTCCTCACCGACGACCAAGTAGACGGGGAGTAGCTCCCCCTTCTTGGCCTGTGCGCAAGCCTGCGCAGGAGTCACGGGGTCAGCTCTTGCGGCGTCGACGAATCACGACGAGGCCCGCGAGGGCGGGGAGGGCGAGCCATTGCAATGATGTCGAGTCGGTCATCGGGACCGAGCAGCCGCAGCCCTTCGGGTGATCCTTGATGGGGTTGCCGTTCTCGTCCAGCGGCTTGTACGCGTCGTCTGGGATGAACGGCGCGGCAGACCCGATCGGCTTGATCTCTGCGTTGTTCGGGATCGCGGACTCGCTGTTGTTCGAAGCGACCTCTTTGCCAGCGTCCGTGCCCTCGACCTTCTGTTTGTTCTTGGCGTTGAACGTGATGCTGCGGCGATCGACGACCTCGTTGTCACCCTTCAAGATCAGCTGGACCGGCCCGCCGATGTCCGTTCCGTCCGCCGTGCGCAGCTGCACTTTGTACTCGCCCGCGACGAAGCCGACTGCGCGCGTGACGCCGAAGTCGAAGCCTGTGCCCTTGAAGATCTTGCCAGTGGCGTTCGCGAAATCGATGTCCTGCGTGATGATCTGCGGCATTTGCCCGGTCAACTGGGTGTGGTTGGTGACGGGATCTTTTTGGCCGTCCACGAGCGCGCGCTCGTACTCGACGGTCTTCGTGAAGGAGAACTTCATCGGCACGTGGGCGACCGAGGGGGGAGCGCTCAGCTCGATCGTCATGTAGAGGTGCCATGTCCCACCCGAGCCCTCTTGGATCTCGTTGCTCTTGAGTCTCCACGTCCCGGCGTTTGCGTCTCGCGCGAACAGCGCGATGCCGAGCACGATGCATAGGAGGGTGAGGAACGCTTGGAAGGCTTGGATGCGGCGAATCATTGGCGCCGAGACTATCCAATCTCGGACCAGTTGGGGAGCCTTCGCTGTGCTAAATCCCAATGCCAGCGCGCGAGCCATGGGATCTTTGCAGTTTACATGGATAGACGCGCACACCCGTTTGCCAGGGAGCGTCGTCGCCATCGGGAACTTCGACGGAGTGCACCGCGGTCACCAAGCGGTGCTCGCGCACGTGCGCGACGCAGCGAAGGCGCGTGGCGTACCGTCCGCGATCCTCACCTTCGACCCGCACCCCGCGAGCGTGTTGGGTCGCTCCGCTCCACCGCGATTGACCACGCTTACGCGCAAGGCCGAGCTCGTCCGAGCGATCGGCGTGGAGCGCGTGCTCGTAAAGACGTTCGACGTCGCGCTCTCCGAGCAGAGCCCCGAGCGCTTCGCCACCGAGTTGCTCGCCCGTACGCTCGGCGCGCGGCTGGTCGTCGTCGGAGACAATTTTCGCTTTGGACACAAGCGCGCGGGTGATCTCGAGACGCTACGATCGCTCGGCAAGACGCTGGGATTCGATGTCGAGGTGTTCGAGGTGATCGCAGACGCAGGGGGTCCGCTCTCGTCGACGCGCATTCGCGAGGCGCTCTCACACGGGAGCGTCGCCGAGGCGAGCGCGATGCTCGGTCGACCCCATCGCATCGGAGGCGTGGTCGAGCGCGGGCAGCAGCGCGGGCGGCAACTGGGCTTCCCAACCGCGAACCTCGGCGACATCGACGAGATGCTCCCAGCGCACGGCGTCTACGCAGTCCGCGTGATCGTTGGCGACGACCTGCGCGACGGAGTCATGAACCTCGGCGTGCGCCCGACAGTGCGTCCGGGGGTGGACGGACACAAGGCGACGCAAGAGGTTCACCTCTTCGACTTTGATCGCGATCTCTATGGTCAGAGGCTCGTCGTCGATCTCATCGAGCGCATCCGCGACGAGCGTAAATTCAGCGGTCTCGACGAGCTGAAGGCGCAGATCCACAAAGACGCAGCACACGCGCGCGCCATTCTGTCTAGCCAAGGTCATCCAGGCTTGGCATAACGTCAGCATGCCGACGGACCGCAGCACACTCGAAGCGATGGATCGCGACGGGTTGATCGCGCGAGCCCAAGCAGATGGCGTCGCCCAAGCGAAGGTGCTCACGCGCCCTGAGCTCATCGACGAGATCTTGCGGCGTGAGCCCGGGCGATCCACCGATGACAAACGCAAAGCGCGCGGGTTCTTGGGGATCGCGCGCGATCTGCTGGCGCGCGTCGTGGAGCGAGGGCTGCACCTCGCAGACGCCGCCGATCGCATTCGCCATGGCGAACCCGTCGCGCGCAGACCGGCGCCGAGTGCGCTGCCCACGGTCACGCTCGCAGAGATCTACGCCACGCAGGGCCACAAGCAGAAGGCGATCGACACGCTGCGCGAAGTGCTCGCGAAAGAGCCCGATCACGCCGCGGCGGGCGCACTCTTGGCCAAGCTCGAAGAAGGAAAGATCGCCGTGCCCAACACCCCCGTGATGCCGCCAGAGTCGGACGAGCCGATGGGCTCGAGCTACCTCGAGACGAGCACCAACCCGCAGCAAGAGCCCGCGACCATGCTCGACGCGGCCCCCCTGCCGTCGCAGTACGATCTCGACGAGTGCATCGCGATGAACGTCGATCCCACGACGCTCTACGTCTACTGGGAGATCAAGGCGGACACGTTCGCGAGCCTTCGAGAGCGCATGCCCAACGGGAAGATCAACCTGCGCGTGCTCGTGATGATGCCTTCGTGGGACGGTCCCCGCTCGGCGATCCAGGACGTCGAGGTGCACGCACCCGTCGGCGACTGGTTCGTGCGCGAGCTGCCCGAGAACGCCGTGCTGCGCGCGTCCGTTGGTTGGAAGACGGACGCAGGTCTCTTCGTCTCGGCGGCGCACTCTCGCGGAGTCGAGCCGTCGCGGCGGGACAAGGCGCTTGCGATCGCGCAGTGGCTCGCGAAGTGGACCCCCGAAGCGACCCTCGCGGTCGGTCCAAGAGAGCCGGAGGCGCTCAAGCTCACTCGCGCTCTGGCTCGCATCGAAGCGCGGCGCTTGGCCCGCATCGAAGCGGGTGAGGACGAGCTCTCTCTCCACGAAACGGCTGATTTCCGCCGCCGTCCGCTGGGCTCGAGCGACAGGCTCGCGGGGATCGCGCGGACGTCGAGCTCCTGGTCGTG
>JANYHY010000781.1 GCA_025362165.1 Myxococcales bacterium
GGGTTGTGTCAGCAGGGTCTCGGTCTCTGTCGCGAAGCACCCGGTTTGCGCAACACAACGATCAAGATTGTGCTTCAAGAGCAGACGGACCTGTAACCAAGGGTCCCGGTCTAGATCGTCACCAAGGGGCCCGGTCATTCAATGTGCTTGCGCTCCTCCTTGGTAACTCCGCGGCGCGCGAAGCATGTTCACGAGATCCCGGAGCGTGTTCACGAGATCGCGGAGCGTGTTCACGAAACCGGAGACCATGTTCACTCGATCGGAGACCATGTTCACTCGATTGGGAGGTCCGTTCACGCCAACGCAAGCGTCGCGCACCCCCAAGCGAGTCTCCGCTCACGAAGACCCAAGGCCGTCCCACGCGAATTCGCGGACTTGCAGCAGGTCGCCAACGCTCGGAGAGGACCGTCGAGGCGATTCCTACACGCGCTGAGGCTTCGTCCACCTTCGTCAGAGGGGTCACTCCCCCAAACGGCACTCCTCTATAGGGTGAACATGGTCTGGTTTGGCGTGCACGAGGCTTAGGGCGCTGCGCGCAGACCAACCTTCTTGCAGTCAGCGTTTCTTGTCATTGGCATCTGGTCGTTGCGGTTCACTCGGAAACGCTTTGAAAGCGTGTGCCGCGAGAGCGCGGTCGAGGGCCTGTTTCATTTGCAGTTGGGCCGATAAGGATGGCTCCATCGTCTCGTCGAGCGCGCCGACGGCGTTTCGTAGTGCGGTCTGCATCTGTTTGGCGCTCTCCCAGCGACGAGTCTTGTCGAACGCGAGTGCGACGTCGACCACGTTGGCGATGCCACCATCCATGTGCGGGACCGCGTCGAGGATCGAGCGAACCGGTTTGCTCGCCGCAAACACCATGTATTCGAGGGCGCCGCGCGCGGTGTGGTGCGTATGTTGACCGGAGAGCAATGTGAACATCATCGCTCCGACCGAGAAGAGGTCCGAGCGAGTGTCGACGTCGCGGACCCGCCCACCAGCTTGCTCTGGCGACATGAACTCAGGCGTCCCCAGCTGCTGACCGGACCGCGTCACACTGACGCTATCGGTCAGTCGTGCAATGCCGAAGTCGAACACCTTCAGCTCCCCTTCGTTCGTCCAGAACACGTTGTCCGGCTTGATGTCGCGGTGGATGATGCCTTCAGCATGTGCAGCGTTCACGACGTCGAGCAGTCGATCGGCGATTGTCGCCACGCGCGCCGCAGTCATGTTGCGGCCCTTGCGCTGCCACTCTGCCTCGATAGTCTCGCCTTGCAGTAGCTCCATCGCGATGAAAGGCATGCCACCACTGTCTTCGTCATCGTCGATGACGCGCACGACGCCAGGGTGATTGATGCGATTGGCGATGTAGCCTTCTCGGAGGAATCGCGACTTCACTTCCGGCACTTGCGCCATCTCTCGGTGCAGCACCTTGATGGCGACCCGCATGCCGTTGCGGTGAACAGCGGAGTACACCGCGGCCATGCCACCTACGCCGACGAGCTGCTCGAGCAAGTACTTGCCGCGGAGTGAAGACCCCTCGCGCGCCTTGGCTCGAGCGATGAGGTCGGCATCCATGCGCCCGAGTTTAGGCGGTCGTCGAGCCATTGTGTAGCACCCCGCAAGTGGCGCTCGACATAGCCCCTTTTCGGCCGTCAATGACAGCAGAGGATATTGATGATCGCACGTACGGCGTCGAGCTATTGCCTGGCGGGATTACAGCTCCGCCTCGATGCGAAGGCGAAACCGTCTGGAAGCTTTTGGCAGTCGTCCACCGGTACTGGTCCGTATGTGCCGCCGTCGCCCGCCATCCACGCACCAGTGCCGAGGACCGTGGTAGACTCTCGACAACATGACGCTGCCGAGCGAGCAAGATCGGGCGCAGGGGCGCATCGGCACGTGGATCCGGGGCAAATACCGCATCGATGGAGTGCTTGGTGTGGGAGGCATGGCGGTCGTCTTCAAGGCCACTCACCGCAACGATGCCGAGTTCGCCATCAAGATGCTCCACCCCGAGTTGAGCTTGCGTGAGGACGTCCGCACGCGGTTCCTCCGCGAGGGAAAAGCGGCGAACGGCGTCAAGCACTCGGGCGTGGTGATGGTGGTCGACGACGATGTCGCGGAGGACGGCGCAGCGTTCCTCGTCATGGAGCTTCTCGACGGCGCCCCGTGTGATTCGCTGCTCGAGAAGAAGCGCGGCGCGATCCCCGTGAAAGCGGCGTGCGCGATCGCCCACCAAATGCTCGACGTGCTCGCCGCCGCGCATGGCAAGGGCATCATCCACAGGGACATCAAACCTGCCAACGTGTTTGCCTTGAGGGACGGTCGTATCAAGTTGCTGGACTTTGGGATCGCGCGTGTGCGGGACGCCGCCGCGAGTGGAGCGCAAGCCACCGGAAGCGGCATGCTCCTGGGCACTCCGGCGTTCATGCCCCCAGAGCAGGCGCTGGGAAAGACCAGCGAGATCGATGCCACCACGGATGTATGGGCCGTGGGGGCTACGATATTCACGCTCACCACTGGCCACCTCGTCCACGATGGAGACAATGCGTCGCAGATCCTCGTCGCCGCCGCGACCCGCCCGGCGCGCTCGCTCTCCACTCTGGCCGCGAACGCGCCGCCTTCCGTCGTCGCGGTGGTAGATAGGGCGCTCGCCTTCGAGCGGAGAGATAGGTGGCAGTCAGCGGCCGAGATGAGGGACGCTCTCGCCGAAGCGTACCGGGCTGCTTTTGGTGAGAACATCTCCCCCGAGCCAGTGCGCGCGCTCCTCGCCGCGCCGGTGGATCCCGCGCTGGCTCGCACCGAGCACCTCGCTCCGCCCGTGAGCATCAAGCGTAAC
>JANYHY010000805.1 GCA_025362165.1 Myxococcales bacterium
CTTCTTGCTGCGTTGCGTGCTCGCGGTGCTCGGCCTCGTTCGCGTCGATCCCGATGCGGTGCATGGTGATCCCGACATCGAGGCCCACCACAAATCCGAGGTGGTGTCATGACCGCGAAGGCGACAGAGACACCCAAGGGCGGCCTCGGCGCGGCGCTCGGCATTGGCGCGATCGTGAGCGCGGTCTCTGCGTTCGCGGGACTCATCGGCGGCGGCATCGTCGCGCTCGCGCTGCTCGGTACTCCGCTGTTCGCGATCATGGGAGGCGCCAGCGAGCTCGCTTGGCTGATGCACCCAGACCCGACCCAGCGTCACCTCGATCGCATCGCGGCCAACGTGCTCACCGAGCATTTTGCAGGGTCACCGATCCTCGTCACCATCCCGCTCTTCACGTTCGTCGGCTACGTACTGGCCGAAGCAAAGACCGCAGAGCGACTCGTACGCGCCTCCACCGCGCTGTTCGGTTGGATGCCTGGCGGTCTCGCCATCGTCTGCGTCGTCGCGAGCGCGATCTTCACGCTCTTCACGGGAGGCAGCGGCGTCACCATCATCGCGATCGGCGGCCTGCTCTATCCCGCGCTGCGCAAAGAGGGTTACTCCGAGAAGTTCTCGCTCGGCGTGGTCACTTCCGGCGGCTCTCTCGGCTTGTTGTTGCCGTATTCGTTGCCGCTCATCATCTACTGCTTGGTCGCGAACGTGGACTTCGTGATCGCGTTCAAGGCCGTCATCGCGCCTGGAATCCTCGTCCTGTTGATGTTCGCCGCGTACGCCGTGTACGTCGGCATCAAAGAGAAGATCCCGCGCTCCAAGTTCGAGGTCTCGAAGGTCCTGAGCGCGCTCTGGGAGCTCAAGTGGGAGCTCGGCGTCCCCGTGATCCTGGTCGGCGGCATCAAGACCGGCTTGCAGATCGACGAGTGCGCGGGCGTCGTCGCCATCTACGTCGTCTTGATCGAGGTGTTTCTCTACAAGGACATCAAGTTCAAAAAGGACATCCCGCAAATCGCCAAGAGCGCGATGTCGCTCGCGGGCGCGGTCATCTTGATCCTCTCGATGGCGAACGCGCTCATCAACTACGTCGTCAACGAGGACATCCCCGGCAAGGTCATGGCGTTCATGACCGCGCAAGGCGTCGACACGCCGGCCGAGTTCCTCATCGCGATGAACGTCTTCCTGCTCGTGCTCGGCATGTTGATGGAGGGCTTCAGCGCCATCCTCGTCGCGGTGCCCTTGATCTTGCCGTTTGCCGCGCGCTTCCACCTCGGGCCGTTTCACACGGCGATGATCTTCTTGCTCAACCTGGAGCTCGCGTACTGCGCGCCGCCGCTCGGCTTGAACCTGTTCATCTCCAGCTTCCGCTTCAACCGAAGCGCGGTGAGCTTGTATCGACCGATCATGCCGTTCGTCGGTGTGCTCCTCGCGGCCTTGTTGGTCATCAGCTACGTCCCGCAGATCAGCAACGTGATGATCCTCGGAGACATCGCCGCTGCGCGCGCGAAGGCCGAAAAGCTGAAGGCTCCGCCGACCGACGCGTGGAAGCTCGAGTGCGTACAAGGAGATCCGAACGACCCGCAGCCATGCACCGAAGACGAGTGCAAGAAGTACAACGAAGCTTCCGTGTGTCTGTGCAGGTTCCAACCGGCTGACAAGTCATGCAAGTCGGCGAGCGACAAGACTCCCGTCATCTCGAGCGCCACACCCGCCGCGCCGGACGCCGGAGCAGACGCGATGTCGAGCGAGGACGAGAGGCTCTTCCGCGAGATGATGGGCGCAGGCGCAGACGCAGGATCTGGCGCCGATTCAGGCCTCACCGAAGACGAGAAGCTCTTCCAAGAGATGATGGGCGCCGGCAAGGACTCAGGCCAAGCCGCGCCAGCACCCACCAAGCCTCTCACCGAAGACGAGAAGCTCTTCAACGAAATGATGAACGCCGGCAAACCCGACGCTCATTAGCCTGACACCCTAACGAGAGGTGCTACTCATCCACGTCGTCATCCGGGGCGCGGTGCATCGGAGCCCCGGCGTCATCAGGGTCGGTCGGACTTAGAGGGGTCACCGCAAGGTCGTCCAACAACACTCCCGCATCCGGCACGTTGGGCACGGGGACGCGCGTCGAGAGCGGCGGGTTTAGCGGAAGCGGCTCATGCTCGGTTCGAACAAAGAACGTGAGCGCATACGCGATGTCTCCGTCAGTGAGTTGGTGGCCGCCGTCGCGAGTCACGATCGCATGCGGCCACTTTGCCAGGCTCAGATCCGTGTCGAGTTGCATCATCCCGAACACAGAGGGATCGCCGTCTGCCGTCACGAGTAAGAGCGGCGTCTCTTTGCCGCTCGCCTTGAAGGGCTCGACGACTCCCGCATGCGCGACTGCAACGCCGTCGAAGGTCATGAGAGGTCGCGCGGCAATCAGCGCCGCGAAGTAGCCGCCGTTGGAGAAGCCGAGCAAGTATCGCTTTCCACGCCCTGCGTCGCCTTCTGCGCTGTCGAGCGCAGTGCTCCATGAGTCGACATAAGCAGGTCCCGCATCGGCCGTTCGATCGTTGCTCGGCCAGCACCAGTAGTCGGCCACCTCCGCGCGCGCACACTGACCCTGATGACCACGCAACGCGACAACCGAGAAGCCGAGTGCCGTAGCTGCTTTTGCCACGCGGGACTGTCGGTCGAGCTCTTCGCTCGCGGACTGCGGCGTATACATTCCATGGAGGTAGACGAGGAGTCGCGGTGGCGATGCCGGTGCAGTCGCCGCAGCGAAACATCCACCTCCTGCGATCGGCTGCAGCCCCTCTGCGCACCAGGCGATGCGTGTGTCTTCCGCGACGGCGCCATCTTGCTCCTGCGCAGCGAGGACGGTGCTCTTCAAGGTGATGGTTCCGGAAAATCTGCTGCGTTTCGTTCCG
>JANYHY010000826.1 GCA_025362165.1 Myxococcales bacterium
CGCCGATGGAGGCGAGCCCGAACAGCCCGCCGGATATTGCCCGGGTGATTTGTCCGCGACTGTCGCGCGTGCCCATGGCGGACGGGCCGAGCAGCATGATGACGAACAAGAAGAGCACGACGATCGCGCCGGCGTAGACGATGAGCTGGATGATCGCGAGGAACTCCGCGTGCAGCGCGAGGAACAACCCCGCCACCGCGACGATCATCGTCATCAACCCAAGCGCGCCGCGGATCGGGTTGCGAGCGAGCACGGTCGCGAGCGCCCCTGCGATCGCGAGCGCCGCACAAACATAGAAGTATCCGAAGCCCAACCCTGCCATCTTTGGTTCTCGCTCTCCGCCGTCAGACCGGCGTCAGAGTTGCGTCCTTCCGCTTCCGTTCACCGCGCACGTACGCCTCGAAATCGGGGCGGAACTTCTTGAGGAAGCCGAGCGCGGGCATCGCCGTGCCTTCACCGAAGGCGCAGATGGTGTTGCCCATGATGTTGTTGGCGATGTCATGGAGCTGATTGAGGTCCTGCATCGTCGCCTTGTTGTCGAGGATCTTGTCGACCGTATGATCGAGCCAGGCGCCGCCCTCTCGACACGGCGTGCACTGCCCGCACGACTCGTGTCGGTAGAACTGCATCAAGTTCTGCATCGCGAGCACGGGGCAAGTGCCCTCCGCGAGGACGGTGACGCAGCAAGTACCGAGCATCGTGCCGACGCCGCGCATGGTGTCGACGCCGAGCGGGACATCGAACACGCTCTTGCCGTCCCATGGATGCAGCGGGTTCTTCTCGTCTGGCGCGTGCACGAGCTCGTCCGGCGTGAGGATGGGCGTGGACGAGCCTCCAGGGATGACGCAGAGCACGTTCTTGCCGCCCAACACGCCTCCGCCGATCTCGTGGATGAGCTCGTTGATCGTCGGACCGCAAGCGAGCTCCACGATGCCGGGCTTGTTGACGTGCCCGTTGATCCCGTAGAGGCGCACGCCGCCGTCGTTGATCGTGTGGAGCGCGGAGAGCTTGCTGAACTCTTCTCCACCGAGCGCGAGCGCCGTTGGGACGATCGCGATCGTCTCCAGGTTGTTGACGGTGGTTGGGCACCCGAACGCGCCAGACTGCGCAGGGAACGGTGGCTTGAGACGAGGCTCGCCACGCTTGCCCTCGAGCGAGTTGAGCATCGCCGTCTCTTCGCCGCAGATGTACGCGCCCGCGCCGGTGTGGACGTAGACCTCTATCGAGTAGTCTTTGCCGAAGGGAGCTTTGCCGAGGTAGCCCTTCTTCTTGGCCTCGACGATGGCGCCCTCGAGCCGCGCCTTCGAGAGGTGCAGCTCGTCGCGCACGTAGATGTACGCGATGTGAGCGCCGATGCCGAAGCACCCGATGATGCAGCCCTCGATCACCGAGTGAGGGTTGAGCTCCATGACCGTGCGATCTTTGTGCGTGCCGGGCTCGCCCTCGTCCGCGTTGATCGCGAGATAGGCGGGCTTGGTCGGGTGTGGACGCATGAAGCTCCACTTCACGCCCATCGGGAAACCAGCGCCGCCGCGTCCGCGGATGTTCGCCTTCTTCGCCTCGTCGATGACTTGCTCTTTGGTCATCGACGTGAGGACCTTGCGGGCCATCTGATAGCCCTTCACCTCACGCTCGTAGACGTCAATCGTGTGACCGTTCGGGATGCCGTAGACCTTCGTCAGATAGTCAGTGCGCTTGATCATCGCGTCAGACCTTCCGGAGCTTGTCGAGGATGGTGTCGACTTTCTCGGGCGTCAGGTTCTCGTGGTAGTCCTTGTCCACCTGCATCATCGGCGCAGTCCCGCAGCTCGCGAGACACTCCGCGGTCCGCAGCGTGATCGCCCCGTCGCTCGTCGTCTGTCCCGCGTGGATGCCGAGCTTCTTCTCGCAGTGGTGCAAGATCGAGCCAGCCCCGCGCAGCGCGCAAGGCAGCGTGCGACACACCCAGACCTGGTGTTTGCCGACGGGCTTCTGATTGAAGAGCGTGTAGAACGTGACGACACCCTGGACGTGCGCGACACCGACCTCGAGTCTCTTCGCGACATAGTCGATGATCTCGTGGCTGATCCAACCGTGTTGTTGTTGGCAGAGGTGGAGCAGCGGGATGCACGCCGCCATCTTGCTCGGATAGCGAGTGAGGAGGTCGGTGAGCTTCTGCTCGTGATCGGCGGACAGTGCGAAGGACATCGCTTGGGTTCGTTCCTAGTCGTGCGGCTCGACTCTCGCGGCTCGCAAGAGTGTGCGGACCCCTTGTTTTTGCGCGGTTCCGAGCGGAAAGCGAGGCGGACGCTAGTGGCGAGGGTGCACGGGTGTCAAGGGGTCTGCCGCTCTTGCCCGTAAACGTGCCCTGCGTCCGATCCGGCTTCTCGGGGTCGGCCGAATTGCCGTGCAGACTACACGGTATTTCCAACGAGCAGAGCATGCGATTCGGCCAACCTCTGGGGCGAATCCCCTTGAGCCACGTTGATTGATGCAAGTATGCTCCGCGCCGATAACGGTAACGGGTGCGCAACGCGCCTAACGATCGGCG
>JANYHY010000828.1 GCA_025362165.1 Myxococcales bacterium
CGAGATCCCGTTCGACTTCGAGCGACGTCGCGTATCGATCGTGGTCGGCCGAGGAGACGAGCACGTACTCATCGCCAAGGGCGCACCAGAAGGCGTGCTCGAGAACGCAGTCACCTACTTTGTAAAAGATTCGGAGTCGCCGCTGACCGACGATGCCCGCCATAAGTGCAAAGAGACTTACGAGTCATTGTGCAAGAGCGGATATCGCGTATTGGCGGTCGCGACTCGCAAGATGAATCAAGCGACCTATTCGGCCAAAGACGAGCGCGAGCTGTGCCTCGTCGGCTTCCTCGCGTTCGCCGATCCGCCGCGCGATGACACCAAGACGGCGCTCGCCGCGCTCGCCAAGGATGGCGTGCGCGTGGTGATCCTCACGGGCGACAACGAGCTAGTGACGGCGCACGTGTGCGCGGCGGTTGGTCTAGACGCGAAGAAGCTCGTGCTCGGCGACGACCTCGAGAAGATGACCGACGCTGCGCTCGCGCACGTCGCCGAGACCACCACGGTGTTCGCGCGACTCTCGCCGGCCCAGAAAAATAGGGTGATCCTCGCGCTCAAGCTCCGCAGTCACGTCGTTGGATATTTGGGTGACGGCATCAACGACGCGCCATCCTTGCATGCGGCAGACGTCGGCATCTCAGTGTCGACCGCGGTCGATGTTGCGCGAGACGCCGCGGACATCATCTTGCTCGAAGAGGGTTTACAGGTCTTGCACGGAGGGATCATCGAGGGCCGGCGCGCGTTCGGCAACGTAACGAAGTATCTGTTGATGGGCACGAGCTCCAACTTCGGCAACATGTTCAGCATGGCGGGCGCGTCTGCGTTCTTGCCGTTCCTGCCGATGCTGCCGACTCAAGTGCTGTTGAACAACCTGCTCTACGACCTGGCGCAGATCACGATCCCAACGGACAACGTCGATCGCGAGGTCATCCAATCGCCGCAGCGTTGGGACATCCGAACAATCCGCAACTTCATGCTCATCGTCGGGCCCATCAGCTCGCTCTTCGACTTCTTGACGTTCTGGGTGCTGCTCCATTTCTTCCACGCTAATGAGGTGCTGTTCCATACAGGCTGGTTCGTCGAGTCACTCGCGACTCAGACATTGGTGTTGTTCGTGATTCGAACTCCGAAAAATCCATTCACGAGTAGGCCGAGCTTGGCGCTGACGGCGACGACGCTCTCAATCGTTGCGCTCGGCGTGTTTCTGCCGTATTCGCCGATCGCGAGGGTCTTGGGATTCGCGCCGCTGCCTGCTGGATACTTCGTATTCTTGGTCGCAGCCACGTTGACCTATTTGGCATTGGTGGAGCTCGCCAAGCACGTGTTGTCTAAGGTGACCAAGCGCAGACCGAGACAGCACGCGGTGTGACTCTCATTCGCCCGAGGAAGATTCGCTAGCGGCCGCCCGGCAGATATGGCGTGCCCACGTAAACCAACTGCGACAATGAATCGGTTAAGCTCCTATGGTGGAGCTAGCGCGAAACCGCGTAAGGGGAGCCGCGCCACTGGTTTTCGTCCACGGTGTAGCCAGCCTCCGTCCAGACGGCCGTGACCGAGCAACGCTTGCCGACGATGAGACCCGAGCGCGCGGGGCTATGAATACGGAAGGCGAAGGCGTCACCGGCGAACTCTCCCGAGATGATCTTCTCGACGCGCATGCGGATGATCCAATCCAAAAAGGCCCCGCGCATGCCGATCGGAGCGTTCTCGATCGCCGACACGAGCCCCTCGAAGACAAGATTGGACACGCCCCGTCATAGCATTGCGGGTGGAGCGTCACGAATCACACGTGATGGGGCCTGCCTCAATTGGGAGCGCTCGAGTTGACGGGGCTTTTAGTCCGCGAGAGTGAACAAGTAGGTATACGTCACGTCGGCGAACCCGCTGGATCCGGCCGCATTCGCGGTCTGACCGACGAGGGTGCCTCTCACGCACTCATTGAACTCGGCGTTGGTGAAGTCGCTCTTGTCTACCGTGGCCTTCTGGGGGAGCTGGTCGAAGATCTTGAATTTGATCGTGATCGATCCGGTGGGCATGCTCGTCGCTTTGCCGAAGGCGCGCTCGTAGCATCTGCCGTACTCCCAACCATCCCAGTCGATCGCTTTGCGGATCACGTCCTCGGGCACGTTGCCTGTCGCGATGATCTTCGCGGACTGGATGTGCACGGTGTGACCGCTCACCTTCCAAGACCAGACCTTGCCGACGCCTGCGCCGGCGCTCGATGGTGCCGAGGCCTTCACGACAGGCTTGGCTGCGACACCTGCGGAGGGTGCCGCTGACACGACGGGTGCCAGCGCAGAAGCGGATGGAGGTGGAGTCGCGACGGTCGCGGTCGCGGAGGCCTCCGAAGTAGGTTGGGTGACGACAGGCGTTCGCTCGAGAGTGAGCGTCGTGCCTGATGGGCTGCTCTCGTAGTTCGCGGTGCGCTTCTCGTTGGCGCCTGAACGCACGAGCGCGACGACCGAACCCACGATCGCGAGCGCGATGACCGCTGCAGATCCCAAGATCCACGGACCCATCGAGGAGCTCTTCGCGTTGGGTTGGGTGTGAGCCATCGGCGGCGGCGTCCCCATCGGGATCGCGTTCGCGGGAGGCACTGACGCGATGACCTGCGGCGTCGCGACGGGCGGAGTGATGACGGCAGGTGTCATCGGAGCCGCAGAAATAGGCGTGCCCGCCATCGTCGGACCGAAGACCTCTTCGTTCGAGATCGGCGCCATGTCGCCGAACATCGGGCGCATGCCGCGCCAACACTCGCTCGCGTCTTGCCACCTTGCGCTCGGGGCGCGCGCAAGACACTTGCCGAACCACGCGTCGAACCCCGGCGGTAGCAGCGGATCGGTGTTCTGCTCGCTCGCGCGCATCGACGCGGGTGGGATGTCCTCCAAGACGATCTCACGAAACAGTTGAGAGACGGTGGCCTCCGAGTTGCGCGCGGACCTCCAGAAGAACGTGCCTGTCAGCGCGTAGAACGCGATCAGCCCGAGCGCCCACACGTCTGCTGCGGCGGTGATCGAGCCCGCTTCGGTTTGCTCTGGTGCCATCCACAGCGGAGAGCCCATCGCGCCCGTGGTGCCGCGCGTGCCGGCTTCAGCGACCAGCTTCGCGATGCCGAAGTCGAGCACCTTGACCGTGATCGCGGGACCCGCCGCGCGACGCGTGATCGCGAGGAACACGTTCTCAGGCTTCAAGTCGCGGTGAACGATGCCTGCCGCGTGCGCAGCCGAGACCGCGTGACACAGCTGCTCGAAGAGCTCTTTGAGCTCCAGCAAGCTCATCGCTCCAGCGCGACGGCAACGTTGTTGCAACGTCTCCCCCTCGAGGAGCTCCATCACGATGTACGGCGCGCCTGTCGCTTGATCGACGCCGGCGGCTTGCACCTCGACGACGTGCTCGCTCGCGATGCGAGAGCCGACGCGCGCCTCTTGTACGAACCGACGACGATGCTCTTCTTCCGCGACGAGCGTGGGATGCATCAGCTTCAGCGCGCGCAGCTTTCCCGTCGACAGCTGCTCGGCCGCGAAGATCGCGCCCATGCCGCCCTGGCCGATCGCTCGCTCGATCCGGTAGTCCCCCGCGAACACGGTGCCCGGCGCAAAGGACAGTTGGCTCGACATGCGCGGATCAGGTTAGCAGCGAGCTTCCCATCACGCCACGAGTTGCCTATCGTCGCGAGCCATGATTTCAGGCACTTCGCAGCGTCCTGTGCGCTTGGGTCTCCTCGGATGCGGCACGGTCGGCGGAGGCGTCGTCAAGCTGCTCACCGACAACGCGAAGTACCTCG
Organism: Myxococcales bacterium; assembly: GCA_025362165.1. Classification (GTDB taxonomy): domain Bacteria; phylum Myxococcota_A; class Polyangia; order Polyangiales; family Polyangiaceae; genus JANYHY01. Next base: position 3,785 of record JANYHY010000828.1, read on the forward strand.
GCATGCGCGTCGGCGCGCCGCTAGAGATCGCGCGAGTGCTCGTGCGCGACGAGAAGAAGGAGCGCGTGCCGGAGCTCGATCGCAAACTCGTCACGACAGATCCCGAGCTCGTCCTCGGCGACGACACGATCGACGTGATCGTAGAGACCATGGGTGGCCTCGAGCCTGCGCGTGAGTGGGTGGAGCGCGCGATCGAGAACAAGCGCAGCGTCGTCACGGCGAACAAGGCGCTGCTCGCCGCGCACGGTCCCGACCTCGTGGAGCGCGCGCACGCCGCGGGGATCGATCTCGCGTTCGAGGGCTCGGTCGGCGGAGGCATCCCGATCATTCGCACGCTGCGCGAGGCGTTCGCGAGCGACTGGGTGAGATCGTTGACAGGGATCGTCAATGGCACTTGCAACTTCGTGCTCACGCGCATGAACGAGGCGGGAGCGACCTTCGACGAAGCCGTGAAAGAGGCACAAAACAAGGGTTACGCAGAGGCGGACCCAGAGCTGGACGTCGGAGGTCACGACGCCGCGCACAAGCTCGTCGTCCTCGCGATGCTCGCGTTCGGCGCGCGCACCGACAGCAAGAGCGTCCCCACCGAAGGCATCCGAGCGATCGAGCCGATCGATCACAGGCTCGCCAAGCGGTTCGGGTACGTCATCAAGCACCTGGCCGTAGGACGCGACGCGGGCGAGCAGATCGAACTCCGTGTGCACCCTGCGCTCATCGCGCAATCCACTCCGCTCGCGAACGTCTCGGGCGTGCTCAACGCGATCGCCCTCGAGGGCGCAGCGCTCGGCCCCTGCATGCTCTCAGGTCGCGGAGCGGGCGACATGCCGACGGCGGTGAGCGTCGTGGCAGACGTGCTCGACGTCGCGCGCGCGCTGCGATCGGGTGTTCCAGGGCTGATGACACGCGGCATTCAAATGCAGGTGCGCAAGGTCGTCCCGATCGATGAGCTGCGCTCTCGGTATTTTCTGCGGTTCAACGTAGAGAACAAGCCTGGTGTCCTCGCGCGCATCGCGCTCGCGTTGGGTGATGCGGGTGTCACCGTCGAGCAGATGGTCCAAGAAGAAGCGCCAAGCGGAGTGCATGTCGTGATGACGACCCACCAAGCCGTGGAAAAGGAGCTGCGAAAAGCGCTCGTCGCGATCGCAGCCCAAACCTTCGTAGTGCGGCCGACGCAGGTGATCCGCGTCGTGTAGCTTTCGAGCGTCAGCTCGGAGCGACTCGCCGTCTGCGAAGCAGCGGCTTCTTGGGCTCGAGAGTCGCTAGCTCGCGCCCCACTCCGCTCGCCAACGAGCTCTTCACGGGCTTCGCGGGCACTCCTACGGCGATGACACGATCGGGGATGTCGTGCACGACGACCGCTCCCGCGCCGATTGTCGTGTGGTCGCCGACGTTCGCCATGACGACGGCTCCGGCGCCGATCCAACAGTAGCGACCGATGACGACCTCGTTGCTCTCGAAGCCCAGGAAGTAGCCCTCTCCGTCACGCCGGTGCTGGTGTCGTCCGCTCGGGATCTCCACGTGTCCGGAGATCTGCGTGCGCTCGCCGATGCGCGCGCGACCGATGACGCAAAAGCTCCCGATCCAGACGTCTTTCCCGACATCCACCTCCCGACTAGAGAAGTAGGTGCCGAGCGCGATCGCGCAGTCGAGCGAGCAGCTTCGCAGAGTCAGCTTGTAGAACGCGGCCCGAATGATGACGCCGACGAGGCCCGGAATCAACGAGTAAGCTTGCGCGAAGAACATGAATATGTTCCCCGCGCGACCGAACACACACAGGACCGCGCTCGGAAACACGATCACCAGCGACAGGGCTTGCGCCACTCGCTTCATGGTTCGCCTGGCTCGCATCAACTCTCGATTCCCGTACGGTGCCACCCGAACACGATCATTGAACGGGTTATAACGGCCGCTCGAGAGGAGTCTGAAGGATATTCGGCAAGGACGACGCAACCGCCCAGTTCACAGAACATTACGTGATCTCCGTGTGGCTTTAGTTAAGCCTCACTCCTCATCACACTGCAGCGAGAGTTGGCAGTCGCGAGCTAATGTTTGCGCGCTTTGTCGATCAGCGCCATCGCTTCTTCCGGTGTCATGCCTTCGACCTCGATCACGATGCGGCGGATCTTCTCGCCGACGATGTCGATACCGATCGTCTTTTCGGGATCGTGCAGCTCGTAAAATGCCCAGCCTTTGCCCTTGTCGTTCGGGTCGATGCCGAGCTCTGTGGCCGCTGCATGCATCGAGTCGTTCGCGTGCTTGATGTGCTCGAGCGCGCGCTCGCGGTGTCCGCCATCGCGCGGCGAGCCCTTGCCGACAGGCCACGCCTCGATCGCGTGCTGTGATTTTTCGAGCGCGTCGAAGAGCGCGGTCGCGTTCACGCCAACGCCTTCGACCATGTAGTAGTAGCCCGCGAGCACGTAGCCCGGCATGTACGAGCCTACGCGGAACGCCTTCATGTTGGACGCGTGCGCGTCTTTCGGGCGAACGCTCACTTCACGCACGTGCTCGAGCGGGACTGTGAGCGAGCTGCGGAGCGCCCAGAACACGTCCATGCCGTGCATCTCGATCACGAGCTCTTTGTCAGTGACTTTGATCGTTGCCATGCGCCCACCTTACAGATCGATCTGCTCGACGTCGTCGACTTCGGATCCCAAAAATCGCGCCGCGATTTCGCCGAAGCTTTTGGGCATGTCGGTGACGGCGAGGCGCAAGTGCGGCTCTCCGCC
>JANYHY010000838.1 GCA_025362165.1 Myxococcales bacterium
CATCGCAGCTTGCGCGCTCTCCTCCATGCCCTTCTCGACGAGGCCGGTGACGACGAGCTTGCCCTTCCCGGCCACGACCGCGACCTCACACGCGAGCAGCTCACCGCCGCCATTGGATGTCACGGAGAGCCCGCTCGTGAGGCCGATCTCGTCGTGCTCCTCCTTCTTGTTCGAGCGGTACTTGGGAACGCCGAGGTACTTCGGCACGAGCTTGGGGACGATCTCAATCGGTTTCTCTTTGCCCTGCTCGACCACTTGCCGCGCGATCTTGCGGCAAACGCTGGCGATCTCGCGCTCGAGCGATCGCACGCCGGCCTCGCGTGTGTAGTGGTGGATCACGGTGCGGATCGCGTGCTCGTTCATCGTGAACGGCACCTCCTCCAGCCCGCACTCCTTCTTCTGGCGCGGCACCAAGTACTTGACGGCGATGTTGAGCTTCTCGAACTCGGTATATCCGCTGAGCTGGATGATCTCCATGCGGTCTTGCAGCGGTACTGGGATGCCGCTCAACGTGTTCGCGGTCGTGATGAACATCACGTCGGACAGATCGTAGTCGAGGTCCAAGTAGTGATCGCTGAACGCGAAGTTCTGCTCGCTGTCGAGCACCTCGAGCAGCGCGGCCGCGGGGTCTCCGCGGAAGTCGCTGGACATCTTGTCGATCTCGTCCAACAAGAAGACGGGGTTGTTGGTTCCGGCCTTTTTCAGGCTCTGAATGAGCTTTCCAGGCATCGCGCCGATGTACGTTCGGCGGTGTCCGCGAATCTCTGCTTCGTCTCTCACGCCGCCTAATGCGAGGCGCACGAACTTGCGACCCGTCGCGCGCGCGATGCTCTTTGCGAGGCTCGTCTTGCCGACGCCAGGCGGACCCACGAAGCACAGCACAGGGCCGCGGAGCTTCTTGGTCAGCGCCTGCACCGCGAGGTACTCGATGATGCGCTCTTTGATCTTCTTGAGGCCATAGTGATCCTCGTCGAGGATCGTCTCGGCCACCTTGAGATCAAAATTCTCTTCGCTGCGTTCGCCCCACGGCAGGCTCAAGATCCAGTCGATGTAGTTGCGAACCACAGTCGCCTCGGCGCTCGTCGGGTGCATCATCTTGAGCTTCTTCAGCTCCTTCTTGATCTTGCCTTGGGCCTCCTTGGAGAGCTTCTTGGCTTTGATCTGCTCCTCGAGCTCTTGAATCTCGTTCTTGAACTCGTCGCGCTCGCCACCCAGCTCCTTCTGGATCGCCTGCATCTGCTCGTTGAGGTAGTACTCCTTCTGCGTCTTCTCCATCTGCTTCTTGACGCGCGATCGGATCTTCTTCTCCACTTGGAGGATCTCGATCTCGGCCTGCATCAGCTCGTGGAGCTTCTCTAGGCGCTTCTGCGGATCGTCCATCTCGAGCAAGGTTTGGCGATCGCTGAGCTTGACGGTGGGGAGGTTCGCGACGATCGCGTCGGACAAACGCGAGGGCTCGTCGATGGTGCCGATGCCCATGAGCACCTCGGGCTGCACCTTCTTGTTGAGCTTCACGTACATCTCGAACGCGCTCTGCACGCTGCGGATCAGGGCCTCGACCTCGACGCCCTTGACGACGACTTCGGGGATCTCGTCCACCTCCACCAGGAAGAACTCGTCGCTCTGCAGGAACTTCTTCACGCGCGCGCGCCGCTTGCCCTCCACGATCACCTTCACGGTGCCGTCTGGGAGGCGCAGCAGCTGCTTGACGATGCCGATCGTTCCAGCGGGGAAGATGTCCTCCGGCGTGGGCTCGTTGGTCTTTGCGTTCTTCTGCGCGGCGAGAAAGATCTCCTTGCCTTGCGTCATCGCCGCGTCGAGCGCGCTGATGCTCCGCTCGCGCCCCACGAAGAGCTGACTCTCCATGTGCGGGAACACGATGATGTCGCGGAGTGGCAGCAGCGGGAGCGAGCGTTTCTTGCCGGGCTTGTCGCCCTCGTTTTTGAAGAACATGAGCCTCTGTTTCTACACTCCAAACTCCCCCAACGCCACGTTCAGCCCACACGAAGAGTGCGGCGGTGTTCGTCGAGACCGAGCGAGGCCTAGGAGTGGATGAGGAGCCGTACTCCTCTACGGTGACGATTCCCGACGACGGGATCGCGAAGGTATCGGCGAACACCGCCGTGCTCTTCAGGCGAGCTCGGCTTCCTTCGAATAGACGATCAACGGAGCTTCACGCTTGGTGATGACCTCCTCGTTGATCACCACCTCTTTGATGCCGCTGCGCGAGGGGATGTCGTACATGATGTCGAGCATCGCGTGCTCGAGGATGGCTCGAAGTCCGCGCGCGCCGCTGTTGCGTGAGAGCGCTTCACGAGCGACCGCGGCGAGCGCGCCCTTGCTGAACTTGAGCTTCACGCCGTCCATCTCGAAGAGCTTCTGGAACTGCTTGACGAGCGAGTTCTTCGGCTTGGTGAGGATGTCGATGAGCGCTTCTTCGTTGAGCTCGTGCAACGTGGCGAGCACCGGCAAGCGGCCGATGAACTCCGGGATCAGGCCGAATTTCAGCAGATCCTCGGGCTGCACTTGGCTGAGCAGCTCGCCGAGCTTGTAGTCCTTCTTGCTCTTGATGTCGGCGCCGAAGCCGAGCGTCTGCTGACCGATTCGTCGTTGCACGATCTGATCGAGACCTACGAACGCGCCGCCGCAGATGAACAGGATGTTCGTCGTGTCCACCTGGAGAAAGTCTTGCTGCGGGTGCTTGCGTCCGCCCTTCGGAGGGACGTTCGCGATCGTGCCCTCGATGATCTTGAGGAGCGCCTGCTGCACGCCTTCGCCCGAGACGTCACGCGTGATGCTCGGGTTGTCGCTCTTGCGGCTGATCTTGTCGATCTCGTCGATGTAGACGATGCCGCGCTGAGCGCGCTCGACGTCGTGATCTGCGTTCTGCAGGAGCTGGACGATGATGTTCTCCACGTCCTCTCCGACGTAGCCGGCTTCGGTGAGCGTGGTGGCG
>JANYHY010000871.1 GCA_025362165.1 Myxococcales bacterium
AGTGGCTGAAGATCGAGATCAAGCGCGAGGGCCACCTCTGGTTCCAAGAGTACCGACGCGGCGCGCCCGTGACGGGATTGCAGGTCATCGGCGACACGGACAAGACCGGCACGAAGGTGACGTTCAAGCCGGACAACGAGATCTTCAGCGTCACGGAGGTGCAGTACGACGCGCTCGCGAGCCGCCTGCGTGAGCTCTCCTTCTTGAACGCGGGCTTCGTGATCACGCTCATCGACGAGCGCGAGGGCGGCCGCAAAGAAGTCTTCGAGTATCAAGGCGGCGTCGCAGAGTTCGTTCAGCTCCTCAACAAGACGAAGGAGCCGATCCACGAGAAGGTCGTGCAGATCACGGCCGAGCAGGTGCCCGAGGCGGGTGGCCCGCCGATCATGGTCGAGATCTCTTTGCAGTGGAACTCGAGCTACGGCGAGCAAGTGTTTTGCTACACGAACAACGTCCACAACAAAGACGGCGGCACGCACCTCACAGGCTTTCGCACGGCGCTCACGCGTGTGTTCAACAGCTACGGCACGACGCAGAACCTCTTCAAGGAAGTGAAGGGCGGTGTCAGCGGTGAAGACATCCGCGAAGGTCTCACCGCGGTCATCAGCATCAAGCATCCCGATCCGTCGTTCGCTTCACAGACCAAGGACAAGCTCGTCTCGAGCGACGTCAAGCCGATCGTCGAGAACCTGATCAACGACAAGCTCGGGCGCTTCTTCGAAGAGAACCCGCAGACCGCGCGCAAGATCATGGAGAAGTCGATCATGGCCGCCAAGGCGCGGGAAGCCGCACGCAAGGCGCGGGAGGTCGTGCGCAAGGGCGCGATGGACTTCACCGCGCTCAGCGGCAAGCTCGCCGATTGTCAATCGCGCGACGCAACCGAGACCGAGCTGTACTTGGTCGAGGGAGACAGCGCCGGCGGCTCCGCGAAGCAAGGGCGTGACCGCAAGTTTCAGGCTATTTTGCCGCTGCGCGGGAAGATCCTCAACGTAGAGCGCGCGCGCTTGGACAAGATGCTGTCGTCGCAAGAGATCCAGACGCTGATCACCGCGCTTGGCTGCGGCATCGGGAGCGCCGAGCAAGGCGGCTCCTTCGACATCGAGAAGCTCCGCTACCACCACGTCGTGTTGATGACGGACGCAGACGTCGACGGCAGCCACATCCGAACGCTGTTGCTCACCTTCTTCTACAGGCAGATGCCGGAGATCATCGAGAAGGGCTACCTCTACATCGCGCAGCCCCCGCTCTATCGCGTCAACAAGGCGAAAAAATCGCTCTACATGAAGGACCAAGCGGCGCTCGATCGCTTCTTCCTCGAGCAGGGAGTGGACGGCCTGTCGTTGCGCGCGAGCAGAGGCCCGACGCTCTTGGGCGAGCCGCTCCTCCGACTCGCGGAGCGCCTGCGAGTGTTCAAGCGCGCGCTCGCGAAGATCGCCCGCAGAGGCGATCCGAATTTCATCGAGGCGGCGCTGCGTCCTGGTGGTCTCGGCAAGACCGAGCTGCGCGAGCGCAAGAAGGTGACCGCCGCGATCCCTCTGATTCGAGCGCACTTGGAGAAGAAGAACCCAGACATCCTGCCGCTCAACATCGAAGAGGGCTGGGAGGTCGAGCACGGAGCCGCGACGATCACGATCACGCCGCGACCCGGCTCGAACGCGCGACCCACGACCATCGACTGGGCGCTCGTGGACTCCGCCGAGTTCGAGGAGCTCTACTCCATCGAACAAGACGTCCGATCGATCGGACCCGCGCCCTACTTCGCGAAGGTCGGCAAGAGCGACGCTGACGACGCCAAAGAGGTCACGCTCGAAGACGCGAACGCGCTGACCGAATACCTCGAGGCGCGAGGTCGCAAGGGCTGGAACATTCAGCGCTACAAGGGTCTCGGCGAGATGAACCCCGAGCAACTGTGGGAGACGACGCTCGATCCAAACGCGCGCGTGATGATGCAGGTGCGACTCGACGACGCCGTGCAGACCGATCGAATCTTCAGCATCTTGATGGGCGACCAGGTCGAGCCGCGACGGCAGTTCATCGAGGACAACGCGCTGAACGTGAAGAACCTCGACATTTGATCCGCACGCCGTAGCCTAGTGCAATGCGGTGGGCGGGCGCGGCATTGGCTATGTGCTGCGCGTGCGGCGGCGACGTCATCGCGGTCGCGCCGATTGAAGACGCCGGGCCTGACACGCTCTACGTGTCGCATCAAGATTCGGGGTACCGCGCAGACGCTGGCGGCGATCGCGTGACTGCTCATGAGGGCGTGATCGTGGTCGCACCGCGCGTGCTCGTGCTCTACGCAGGCAAACCGGGAGTGGATGCCGCGATGCCGCAAGACGGCTTCATCGATTGGATGTTGGGGTCGAGCTATTGGGGGTTGATCGCCCAGTACGGGGTGGGCTCGGGCAAGCGCGTCGCGAGCGTGCAGGTGCCGCGCGACCAGCTGGTCCCGGCGGTGGACCAAGACGCGCAGGGGCTCGTGTGGATGGACGCGCTCGACAAGCGCGTGCGTGCGTGGGTCGACAGCAACGGGATCTTGGGAGCTAACGCGCTCATCGTGTTCTTACCGGACACGGTCAACGTCAAGCTGTCGACGCGTGGAAATTACACGTATCAGACTTGCATCGACGCCTTCGGCTATCACGCGTACGACGGACGCGAGCCCTACGCGATCATGCCTGCGTGCCCGAAGGGTCGCGAGACCGGGTCGATCGCGCACGAGCTCACCGAGCTCGCCACTGATCCGCAGTCGAACCGCGGTTGGTTCTCCAACGGTGACTTGCCCAAGGGCGGAGGTGAGGTCAGCGACTTGTGCCAAGCGCAGCAGACCTCTTCGCAAGGTTGGATGGTCGCCAAGCTGTGGTCCAACGCCGACATCCGGTGCATGCCGTAAGACGCTGAGTTATCCACACCTCACCTGGATCTCGTTGTCGACTCGGACACGGTTGTCGTGTCTTGAGACACCCGTGGTTCTTACGGCTGTGGCGCGTGTGGCGGATCGCCGCAGACGCGTCGATCACGATCCGTCGGAAAAGCAGGGCAAATCTCGGAGAAGGAACAAGCGGCCAATGACTTAGGTGCTGCCGGATGGGCTGGCATGTCCCTCGCAGGAGTAGGGATGTGGCGTCGCGAAAACGAGTTCAGCAAGCACCGCAATCAGCGGGCTCATGGATGAGCCTGCTCGCGGCAACGTCGCTGGGGCTCGAGTCGAACACGGTTCGTGCGGAGGTCCGCTCCGAGGAGACGCTCACGGACGCGACGTATCGCCTCGTCGTCCAGACCTACGCCGCAAACGACAGAGCGCAAAAACCACTCAGCAGTGTCCAGCGCTCGGTGACGGCGCAAGAGCTTCGAGACGGAGTGCACGTGAAGCTCTTGGAGCTCAACGCGCCCGCCGCCAAACCCCTCGTGCTCGCTTGGATCGAGACGGGTGCACCCGATCTCGAGTTCGACGGCCGCATGGCTCGACCGCGCGCGGGCAGCCTTATCGGAAGCGCTCGCGGTCACGATGGCGACCAAGTCCGTGTTCGCCTCACGAGACGCGCGGCCTAGCTCGCAGAGTTTGCCGAGGTTTGCGAGCCGTCGAGCTTCGCTTGACTGCGCAAGCGTTGAACGCGCTCCTCGAAGCCTTTGGCGACCACCGAGGTCAGCGGAGCGCCCCCGAAACGAACGCTCAAATACACCTCGGTCAGCGAGACGACCTCGTCGGCCATGGGATGTTGCAGAGTCTTCAGGGCCATCGCCCAGCCGAGCGGCGGCGATGACGCAGGCCGTGAGAGGCCACGCGTCGCGAGCAGAGTCTCGAGGTTGCGATACAGAGCAGTGATCGCGAGCTGCGCCTTCGCCGCCGCGCTCGTTGGCGCGCTCGCCGTCTTGGGCTTGGCGTTGCGCCGACGCTGCCACATGACGTAGCCGATGACGACCAACAGCAGCAACGCCCCCGCGACCACCGGTCCGCGCGTGAGCTTGCCCAAGATTCCCTTGTTGATGCCGGCGCTCGCGCGAGCGCTGTC
>JANYHY010000001.1 GCA_025362165.1 Myxococcales bacterium
CACCAAGCCCCCGAGGCCGTGCTCAAGAGGGCCGTCTTGCCCCACGACCGGCCCCACGAGTGAGGGGTCTTGTTCAGTGTCTTCCGGTGACGTTCCGGCTATCGAGGGGCTTGGTTTTCCGTAAGAAATCAGAGCGGGACACGGGATTCGAACCCGCGACATCCAGCTTGGGAAGCTGGCACTCTACCAACTGAGTTAGTCCCGCAGAGCAAGACGAGCACTAGCGTCCGCGTGTGCCTTCGTCAACACGACGCCCGGCTCGCCCAAATCCTGATTAACTACCGCCGCAACGAACACTGCTGGCAGCAGCGTTTAAAGAGCACGGCCTGGGTGACGTAATTTGTCACCCAGGCCGGCAGTACAGGCCACAACCCCAGAAGATGAGCGTACGGCGCACTCGTAGAGAGCTCCGAAGCAAACCACCTGTGGACTGAGCCGTCGGCGAGAAATCGTCGCTTCCCCTTTGGGATGACGCCCTCGCGCTGGTTACGGCTCGAGACCTCTGAAGCTAGGGCCACTGGTACTCTGCATTGCCGTATACCTCCTCTGGACGTGCCAGCACTCCGGGGGCCGCGACCAGAGGCCGCTCCCGCGTGAGTGTTTCTTCAATGGGGTGCCGCAGGGACGTGATTCATCACACGCCCTCCGCCATCCGCGTTTCGCCACGCGCGCGAAGGTGCTCACTTCGCCAGACCAGCCCAGGACAGCTTCGTCCACGCGTGACCATATGTCTCGAATGTAACACGCACTCTCGTGAGTGCCTTCCAAGTGGCGTCGATTTCTATCCGGCGGTGACGTCGTCGATGTCGAGGCGCTCGATGAGTCGATAGAGCTGCGTCCGGTGAACGCCGAGAGCGCGCGCGGCCGCCGAGACGTTGCCGTTCTGATCGGCGAGGGCTTTTCGGATCGACTCTTCGGTGAGCTTGTCACCCATCGCTTTGAGTGAGCGGCCCGTGGAGGTGAGCGCGATGCCGACGTTCTCGCCGAGGTGCTGCGCGCGGACCTCTGGACCCTCTTCGAGCGCGAGCTTCGCGGCCGCAGCGATCGCGCCCGTGAGCTCGCGGACGTTGCCGTGCCATGGTCGCGTGAGGCACGCCTCCACCAGCGAGACGTGCGCGACGAGAGTCTTGTCCATCTTCTTGAGAGCGTGCGCGAGGATCCACGGCATCTCCACGGCGCGCTCGCGCAGAGGCGGCAAAGTCACCGTGTTGGACACGACACGATAGTAGAGATCTTCGCGGAAGCGACCCGCGCGCACCTCTTCAGCGAGCGGGCGATTGGTGGTCGCGCACACTCCCGCGCGCACAGCTTCGGCCTTGGTCGCGCCCAACTGCACGACCTCGCGTGTCTCCAAGAAGCGCAGCACCTTGGCTTGCGCTCCAAGCTCGAGCTCCGCGATGTAGTCGAGGAAGAGCACGCCGTTGGCGGCCGCTTGGACATAGCCCTCTTCGTCCTTGGAAGCGCCGCTGATGGCGCCGCGCTTGGCGCCGAACAGTTGCCGCTCCGCGCCCTCGCTCGGGATGGAGGCGCAGCTCACTGGAAAGAACGGCCCCTTGTTGTACGGGCCGGCGGAGTGAAATGCGCGCGCGATGAGCTCCTTGCCGACGCCTGTCTCGCCGACGATGAGCAGAGTGTCTGCAGTGGTGGCGGCGCGCGTGGCTCCGTCGATCGCGCGGCGCAGGAGCGGACCGATGACCGCGTCCTCGCGCACCAAGACAGTCCCGTTTCGCAGCGGGCGGACGTCGTCCTCCAACAAGAGGAGCGTGCGGCCGACACGAATCACTGAGCCCGCAGGGACGCGGCGCTTGCCTTCGATGCGAACGCCACCGACATACGTGCCGTTCTTGCTCCCGAGATCCTCGACGAGGAAGCCGTCACCGTCGTGAGAGACACGTGCGTGCTCACGAGACACGCGCTCGTCTGCGGCGCCAAGGATGCCATCGCGACCGAGCGAGACCGTCTTGCCGCCGAACGCGTGCGCTTCGAGGTAGGGGGTGTGAACTCGAAAGACGACGACCACTCCGGGGACGGGATCATCCTTGGATTGCATCGTGCGGCGAGTGTCGGCCGCCGTTTCTCGTCGCGTCACCACAAAAACATCCTACATCACTCTCGCGCTCGCACCCTAACGACCTAACGCCACGACATCGCAGCGAACCCAGGGCTCGTGCAAGAAGCAGTGCAAGCATTCATCTCGTGTGTCTGCGGAGGTGCCCGACGAAAACACACGCTTGCAAGTCGCACGAGGCTGTGGCGCTTTGGCGCGCATGCTGGATCAACTCGCAACGTGGCTCGTGGTGGCGATGACCACCTTCGTGCCACCGCAGTCGGATACAGACCGCGCGCGCTACGAGAGTATGGCGCACGACTTTGCCGCGGTGGCGCTCGACATCACAGAGGACCCCGCGTTCCCCGGAGACCTCGGTCGCGCGAAGACGGCGCTGCTCATGGCGTCGATCGCGAGCTGGGAGAGCGGCTATCGCGCGGACGTCGACGACGGGCGCACGCTCGGCGATCACGGCCAGAGCTTCTGCATCATGCAGGTTCGAGTGATCGGCAAGACGCGCGAGGGCTGGGCTGGCAAAGACCTCACGAGCGATCGCACCAAGTGCCTTCGTGTTGCGCTCCGTCACATCCGCGAGAGCTTCCGATGGTGCGCCGCGAGCGCGCAAGAGGATCGCCTCGCGGGCTATACCGTCGGCTCGTGCCGAGAGAACGAGCACCTCTCACGCGACCGCGTGGGTCGCGCCAAGTGGTTCTGGAACAAGAGCCCGTTCGATCCACCCACCTCTCCGGACCCGTGGCCCGGTGAGGCTCGATAGGTCCGTCCCCCCGCTGTCATCCTGAGGCCGTGGCCGAAGGCCAACGAGCCACGACACGCAGTTCGCCAAACCGGGATTCATCGCCGCTTGCCGCGTGATCGCGCATGGGGTCCTTCGGCCGCAGCGGCCTCAGGATGACAGCAAGAAGAGGAAAGACTTCGGCCTCAGGATGACAGCAAGAAGAGGAAAGACTTCGGCCTCAGGATGACAGCAAGAAGA
>JANYHY010000003.1 GCA_025362165.1 Myxococcales bacterium
TGTCACGATCGAACGCGCCGCGGAGATCTTCGGCAAAGACCATGTTCCGCCCGCGTATGCGATCTTCGCGGATCACGTGTATTTCACCCCGCATTTCTGCGAGTTCGGTCCGATGTGTCGCGCGGCCATGGTGGTGCACGAGTCCGTTCACGTGTTCGATCGGCGCTCGGGGGAGCCAGAGATTCACATCTCCGAGTGGGACGATCGATTCGAGACTCGCAGCCCGGAGCAGCAGCTACACAACCCGTCCGCATACGCGAGCTTCGCTGCGCAGGTCTTCGAGCAGAGACTCGATTGGCCGAGGAGCGCGCGGTTCGGCGCAGGCAATCCTGCGTGTTGACCTGAGAACGTGCGAAGCTGCGACCTCATGAGACGCCAATGGGTGTGTGTGGTCGCGGGCGCGTCGCTCGTGGCCTGTCAGGGAGGCGAGGCTTGGACGCCCGTGAAGCAGCGCGACACGTTGGACGATCCGCAGCAGGTGCGGCCGAACTATGGCAACGCAAAGACGCACACGTGGTGGCCGCTCGCGGAGCCCGAGGTGGCGGCGCTCGATCATGTCGACCAAGCCCGGACCGGAGAGATGTACTCGCTGCTCGCGTTCGCGTTGGTCGCGTCTGGGGATCACCGTGACTCGGCGACCTATGCGTCTGCGCAAGAGCAGATCGAAAAATTCATCGCAGAGTTGAAGCCAACCATGGACGCGGCGGATGATTGGCACAAAGGCTACGAGCTCAATCGCGCGATGCACCGCGTGTTCTTCAAGGCCGAGAAGACAGACTTGGCCGGCTACGATCTGAATCAGGCGCACCTGACGGGCATCTTCCAGACTGGCAAATACAACTGCCTTAGCTCGGCGCTGCTCTATGCGGTATTGGCGCGCGGGTTCTCCATTCCCGTGCGTGGCGTGTTGGTGCCCACCCATGCGTTCATCGAGATCGGCGAGACGGGCAAGAAGGTCCTCGAGGTCGAGACGACGTCGAACACCGGCTTTGATTGGGTGCACGACGAGCGATTCTACAAAGAAGGCGCGGCGAACTGGTCGTCCAGCCGCGGGCTGCGCCCCGTGACGCTAGACGACTATCAGCACCGCGAGATCATGGCACCGCATCGCCTCGTCGCTCACGCGATGCTCGACGCTCGCGCGGGCGATGGCGAGGCCGATCGCGGTCGTCTCTCCGAGCTCGCGGCCGTGCTCGCGCCCGAGGATCCCGAGGCCCAGAAGTTCGCGCTCGGCGCGATTATCAACGAGGCCAATGACCTCTACGAAAAGAAGGCATGGCGGACGATCGTGAAGCTCTTCGACACAGTCGGTCCGAACCTCAGCAAGCTCAGCGTGCCTACCTCAGACACCGAGAACGCTCAGCGGATGTGTTGGGTGCACTACTATCACGCGCAGGCGCTCGTCATCGTCGCGCGCCCGGCGGATGCGATCACGACGATGGACGAAGGCCTCAAGTGCCTGGATCCGAAATTCCCGGAGTATGAGAAGCTGCACAAGAACTTCTTGTGGGTGCTGATGGACCAGCTCTTGGAGATGATGCACCAGAAGAATTACGCAGCAGCGCTCGAGCTCATTCGCCCGCGCTTCGCGCTGTGCAAGGCCGACACTCAGTGCGCCGACAACCTCGGGATCATCTATCAAAATCAGGCCGTCAGACACGAGAACAACGGCGATTGGCGAGCCGCGAAGGCCGGGTTGCAAGAGTGCGTGAAGCTGCTGCCTGATGTGAAGCTCTGCGCTGACGAGCTCAGAGACCTCGAATCGCGTCACCCTCATTAATTATCACTCGTAGCTTCCTCCAACTCTCCAGAGCCAGCTTTTTTCCAACTCCCCCGCGCCCCCGCGCCAGCCCCCTCCAACTCCCCCACGTTCGTGGGGGAGGGCAGAAAGACGGTGCATCTCTGAATAGTATTGATTCAGAAGTGATGGCGGCTCTCGAGGTCCGCGAGGCGCTCCGTGCAGGTGGCGTCTCCTTGGAGCGCTTGCAGGCAGTCTTGTAGTGTCTTGCGAGCGCCTTGCCAGTCGCCGACGTTCTCGAACGCGTTCGCCCAATTGTAATAGATGATCTCCGCATCGTAGACGCACTCCTGGCTCGCCTTGCATTGATCAAGATGCTGCGCGAGAAAGTCCGAGGCGCCCTGATAGTTCGATTGATTCATCAAATCGATCATCGGGTTCAATTCGTACGGAAAGTCCCCCTTCTTGGGGTCCGCAGGGCCGTGATAGTTCGATGGAGACGACGCGGAGCTCGCGTCTGTCCCGCGCGCGCCGCCACAAGCCGCCAAGAACAACAATGCAGTTAGTAGTTTTCGCACGCGCCTAGAGTAGCGCCAGTCTCTGCGGATTGAGTTTTTACTTGCAGAGACCCATACCGGCGTCCGCCCCGTTGCACATGGGCTTGGACGCAGGGCAGTCCGCGGGCATCGTGCACGCGAAGGCCTTCAGGTAACAGACCTTGTGAGATGCCCCAGAGGTGTAGAGCGGATCGACCGCGACGCACTCGTAGGACATACCGTTCACGCGGGTCTGGCAATCGGCGTTCGTGTTGCAATTCTTCCAGCATGCGTCCGCCTCACCACCCAAGTGCGCGCAGCTTGCGCCGAGTGGACACAGCTGCACCGCCGAGCACGGTTCATAAGAGCAATATCCGCCAGCGAAGCCGTCTTGTGTTTGATCGTTGCAAGTGGCCTTGGGATCCGAGCCGCATTTGGGATCGGCGCCAGAGGTGGCACATGGATCACCGATATGAGTGCCGGTTCCGTCGGGCTTGCACTTGTTGTCATTGGGATCGCACGCTTCGCCGATCGCGCACGCTGGAGAGCATTTGCCCGTACCGCCGCTGTCCACGCTCGAGGCGTCCGCCCCGCTGTCAGGGTTGGTCGCTGCGTCAGCGCCTGGGTTCGTGGTGGTGGGTGAGGAGCTGCCACATGCGAAGAGCGCGGGTAGAACAAGCACGGTGATTGAGCGCATATTGAGCCTCATTTGAAGATGGTCTCGATGGTATCGATTTCGTCCAAACCTGCTTGTGAGGCAGTGATGAGCGTGGCGACATCCTTGTTGGTGATCGCCGTCTTGCATTGAACGAGCGTCGCGTCTGTGTCGGCGACGACCGTGGACGAACCTGGGATGTCCGCGCGCTTGGGTGCTTGCGTGACCGTCCCAGGGCGCAGGCGCATCCACACCGCATTCGCGGCAGCCAAATCTGCGTCTGCGGTGGTGAAGTCCGAATACTCCGAGTCGATTTGTAGCTGCCGAAACACGCCGTCACCGCGCAATGCGTCCGAGGGCACCGCATAGGTGAAGTGGTCGAAGACGTCGGGGATGATGAGCGTCAGCACGTTTGCGTCCGTCTCGCACTCCCGCTTCTTGCTACCAGAGACGTCCGTCGTGATGATCGGCAGCGTCGCCTCCACCTTGTCGATGACGGTCTGGGGCGTACCTGCGGCGAGCGCGAGCGGCTTGATCGTCGACCAGTTGGATTTTGCCTGATCGAGAATTGCCTGCGCTTTGGCGAAGTCGCTGACCTTGCAGGCGTCGCTCACTCCCTCTGCGTTCGACTCGAATGACCGGAGATTGGTGGGCACGAGGTTGCCCGAGTCGTGGGGGGCGTCCGCGGGCCCCGCGTCCAATGCAGGAGTGGCGGGCGTAGCGCTGCTGCAGCCGAATGCGGCGACGACACTGAGGAGGAGGGCGCGCATGGTCTGCAGGGGGGTGAACATAGGAGTGTTCAGGGAGGTATGTCTGGGCTCACGGCGTTTGATCACAAATTGTGGGGGCTTATTTAAGGCTTCGCTGCACCAATCTTGAGATCGACTGCGGTGCGGCTCCCTCTTTAAGTTCTGCAGTGGGGATGGTAGTTTGCGTATCCTGAAGTTTGATGGATCGCGCGCTGATAGCTGGCCGCTTCGCGCTGGAAGAGGTCGTTGGCAGCGGGGCCATGGGAGCAGTTCACCGCGCGCGTGACACCCTGACTGGAGAGCTGGTCGCGATCAAAGTGCTCCATGCGCCTGGGGAGCATGCGGAACGGTTCGCGCGAGAGGTCGCTGCGATCGCGGAGATCAGCCACCCAGCGGCGATCCGGTATGTAGCGCATGGCATCTTGCCGACAGGCGAGCCCTACCTGGTCATGCAGTGGATTGATGGGGAGACGCTGTCCAAACGGCTCCAGCGTGGCTCGCTCACGATCGCCGAGACGCTCACGGTTGGACGACGCCTCGCCGCTGCCTTGGGCGCTGCGCACGCGCGCAAGCTGGTTCATCGAGACGTCAAACCGGCGAACATCATGCTCCCTGGAGGCTCGATCACGCTGGCGACGCTCGTGGATTTCGGTCTCGCGCGTCGCTCTACAGCCGCCGAGCTCACCAAGACCGGAATGTTGATCGGCACGCCCGCCTACATCGCGCCCGAGCAGGCTCGCGGCGATCGCGATCTCGGACCTCAAGCCGACGTGTTCTCGCTCGGAGCGCTGCTCTTCAAGTGTCTCACGAATCGAAACGCTTTCCTCGGCAACGACCTCGTCAGCGTGCTAGCGAAGGTGCTGTTCGAGCCGGCACCGCGCGTGAGCGAGCTCGTGCCCGAGATACCACCCGCCCTCGACGACCTGATCGCGCGCTCGTTGGCCAAGAGCCCAGCAGACCGGCCTCCCAACGGTGCCGCCGTCGCGGAGGAGCTCTCGCGCATCGAGGCTCCGAGGATGGCGGCGTCACCCGTGCACCGCTCGAGCGTCCCAGGCGCGATCACTCAAGGGGAGCAGCGCATCGTCAGCGTCATCGTCGCGCAGACCGAGCCGCCGACCGAGACAGGCTCACACCTGGCGGCAGATCGTGATCGACTCGCTCCGATCGTCCGCGAGCTCGGAGGCACACTCGAGAGCCTTGCCAGCGGGACGCTCGTCGTGACCTTGCATGGCGCGGGGGGCGCGCTCGATCAAGTGGTGCGCGCTGCTCGCTGCGCGTTGCGCCTGCAGACCGAGATGGACGACACACCGATCGTGCTCGCCACGGGTCGCGGCATCGTCAGCAAACAGGTCCCTGTCGGCGAGGCGATCGAGCGCGCCGCTGAGCTGTTGGCCGCTGAAGTGGCGCGACGCGCTGCGGGCGCGGGACGACGGGGCATCCGCATCGACGAGACTACCGCAGGCCTGTTGGACGCTCGCTTCCACGTCGAGGGCGACGAGCAGGGGCTGTTCCTCGCGCGCGAACGCGAGGCGGCAGACGCGACGCGCAAGCTCCTCGGCATGACCACTCCGTGCGTGGGTCGAGAGCGCGAGCTCGGCAATCTGCTCGCTGCCTGGCAAGAGTGCGAGGAGGACTCGGTGGCGAGCGCGGTGCTCGTCGTCGGCGAGGCGGGCGTCGGCAAATCGCGCGTTCGCTACGAGGTAGTGCGTCGCGTGAAAGAGCGCGGCGACAAAGTGGAGGTCTGGGTCGGGCGCGGCGACCCGATGCAAGCCGGCTCGCCGTTCGCGTTCGCGCGACAGATCTTGCTGCAAGCCACGCGCGTGCTCGAAGGCGAGCCACTCGCAGTGCAGCAACAGAAGCTGCGAGCGCGCGTCGCGAGACACGTGTCGCAAGCCGAGCTCGTCCGCGTGAGCGAGTTCCTCGGCGAGATCGCCAGCGTGCCCTTCGGCGACGAGGCGAGCATCCAGCTGCGCGCGGCGCGACGCGACGCCGTGCTCATGGGCGATCTCATGCAGCGAGCGTGGGAGGACTTCCTCGTCGCCGAGTGCGCCGCGAACCCAGTCTTGCTCGTGCTCGAGGATCTGCAGTGGGGAGATCTTCCTAGTGTGCGCCTGATCGATGGCGCGCTGCGATCGCTCGTGGACGCGCCGCTCATGGTGCTCGCGCTCGCGCGACCGGACGTGCACGAGGCGTTTCCCAAGCTCTGGTCCGGCCGACGCATGACGATCGTTCACCTCGGAGAGATCTCGCGCAAGGCCGCCGAGAAGCTGGTGCGGCACGTTCTCGGCGATCGCGTCACCGCCCCCACCGTGGCTCGCATCAGCGAGCTCGCCGGCGGCAACGTGTTCTACCTCGAGGAGCTCATTCGCTCGCTCGCGAGCGGCGGCGGCGAGTCGCTTCCCGAGACCGTCCTCGCGATGGTGCAAGCGCGCCTGGACGCTCTCGAAGTCGACGCGCGCCAGATCTTGCGCGCCGCGAGCGTGTTCGGAGATGTCTTCTGGAGCGGCGGCGTGCGTGCGCTCGTGGAGGCGTCGCTCGCCTCGCAGGTCGACGCGTGGCTCGACACGCTCTGCGATCGGGAGATCATCAGTCGTCGCGCGGAGGGGCGCTACCCGAACGAGCGCGAGTTCACCTTTCGCAACGCGCTCGTCCGCGAGGCCGCGCACGCAACGATCACGGCGCAAGACCGGGCCGTGGGTCATCGCGTCGCTGGTCAGTGGTTGGAGCGAGTGGGAGAGAACGACGCGCTGCTGCTCGCGGGACACTACGGACGCAGCAATCAGCCGGCGCGCGCGGTGCCGTGGTACTTGCGAGCGGCCCTGCGAGCAGTCGGCGGCGTCGATCTCGACGGCGCAGTGGAGTGCGCCAACCTCGGCGTTCGATGCGGCGCTGTCGGTGAGGAGCGCGGTCTGCTCGAGACACTGCTCGGCAACGTCGCGTGGTGGCGAGGCGAGTCCTCGCGCGCGGTCTATTGCTTCGAAGCGGCGTTGGCGCTGTTGCCAGAAGGCGGAGACGCTTGGTGCAACGCCGCGGGTGAGCTCGTCGCGTCGTTCGGGCGCATGCACCACCTGGAAGCGCTCGTCGCGCTCGCCGCGCGCGTCGAGAAGGGCGCAGAGGGTGCGCCCACCGCCGCGGTCGCGATCGCCGTCGCGCAGACCTGCGTAGCGTTCGCGCACGCGGGCGAGCCTGCGCGATCTGGTGCGATGCTCGCGCTCCTCGAGTCGCACGGCGGCTCGGCCGTGCTCGCTGAGCCGATGGTCGCCGCACAAGCCGCGAGAGCGCGCGCGACGATCGCGCATTTCGCAGGCGACATCGGGTCGATGATCGAGTGGACGCTCGAGGCCGTGCGGCATTTCGACGAGATCGGCGATCGTCGCAACGGCTGCTCGATCCGCGTCAACCTCGGCTACGGGTACATCGAGGCGGGCATGTACGAACAGGCCGAGCACGTCCTGCGCGACACGCTCGTCATCGGCGAGCACATGGGGCTCGACTCCGTGTCCGCCGCCAGCAAGCAGAACCTCGGGCTCGCGCTCGCGCACCTCGGCCGCCACGAAGAAGCGCGCGCACTTCAAGAGGACGCCGTGGAAGCGTTCCACGCGCAGAAGCGACCTCGCATGGAGGACGGCTCGCGAATCTACCTCGCGCACACGCTCGCGCGCGCAGGTCAACACGACGAGGCAATGAAGATGGCGCGCACCATCACCCGCCGCGACGATCTGCCGAAGACCTTCCGCGCCTACGCGCTCGCGGTCCTCGCGCACATCGAGCTCTTACGCGACGACAAGGTCGCGGCCCTCACGGCGGCGCGCGAGGCGTTCGAGCTGCTCGTGACTCTCGGCGGCATCGACGAGGGCGAGTCGCTCGTGCGCTTGGTCTGGGCAGAGGCGCTCTTCGCCAACGACCAGGAGATGGCGGGCCGAGCGGCGATCGCCGACGCTGAGCACCGCCTGCGCGAGCGCGCAGATCGAACTGCAAACGCCGAAGTGCGCGACGCGTTCCTCACGCAGGTCCCCGAGAACGCGCTCACACTCGAGATCGCTCTCGCGTGGGCGGACTAGTCCCACGTACAGACGTACTCGCAGACGGCGTCCCCGAGCGCGCGGCACTTCAGCTCTGTCACTTTCGTGCGCTCGCCGCCGCACATCGTGATGACTTGCTCGTGCCAGCCCGCCACGGTGAGACAGTCCGCGCGAGAGAAGGTCTGGCTGTCGTGCGTCGTGAGGACGAGCTTGCGTGGGCCTTGTCGTTCGAACGTCCTTCGCCCCGTGTCGTAGTAGAGCCGATAGATCGAGGCTGCCGCCTTGAGGAGCGCATACGGATCGCGCTCGCGGACGAACGCGCGCTGCGCGGGGCTCAGGTTGTCACGCGCGGACTGCGCGCCCATCTCGCGAAACAGCGCGTCACCGCCGCCGAGCTCGAGTTCGATCGCCTCGTCCAGGCGCGACCCAGTCTCGAACGAGTACCAGCCTCGCGCCGAGATCGGCTTGGAGAGGATCGCGCGATCTTGCTCTGTCAGCTTCGCGAGCACGCGCTGCCCCGCGCTCGGTCCGCCGTGCTCCTGCAGAAACGCGAGGCGAGATTTGAGCACGGCGCCCTTGATCGATCCACTCATTGGTCAGGAGCCTCTTGTGCGACCCCCATGATAACACTCCGAGCGACATGACCGACCCGCTCATCGTTCAACTCTCCAAGCGACAGTTGGACGCGTACAACCGCGCCGATCTCGACGCGTTCGCGAGCGTGTATCACCGCGACGTTCAGGTGCTCGATGCGTCGGGCGCGATCGTGCGCGACGGGATGGATGCGTTTCGTGCCGCGTATGGCGAGATGTTTGCGCGCCACAGAGACGTCACCGCGACCGTGAACGAGCGCATCGTGCTTGGTCCGCACGTCATCGAGCGCGAGTCGTGGTCGCGCGTCGAACGCGCCACTGGAGAGCACACCTCGGGAGAGGTGCTCGTGCGCTACACCGAAAAGGACGGCCTCATTCGTTGGGCTCAGTTCTTCCGTACATAAGGCGTTGCTGATATTCCTGATGTGATGGCATGGGTGCGGCTCGTCGCGATGGTGGGATGCGTGAGCGCCGCATGCTCCGTGTTCTTGTCGCTCGACGACCTGAAGCCAGACGCGGCCGTCAATAACGACGCCGCGTGCTCCAACACGCTCACGGATCCGGCGAACTGCGGCAGGTGCGGTCACTCCTGCTGCGGCGGCACGTGCGCGCGGGGAGAGTGCGCGCCCGCGAATGTCGTCAACGGGATCAGCGAGGTGCCCACGACGTTCGCTGTGGCCTCCACTGGAGTGTTCTGGGCTAGCAACGGTCCAGGCATTTGGTTCGCGGACTTCGACGGCGGCACGCCAAACAAGCTGATTTACGGGCCCGACCCGTCGCACGTGCTCGCGCTCGACGACGTCGCGTACTTTGATTGGCCTGACACTGGAGTGGCAGCAGGCGGTCTCGACGGAGGCAGTCGCTTCTTGTGGCAAGGCGCTCCCGAGCGGCTTCTCATAAGCGACGCGACGCGCATCTTCTGGGTGTTGATCAACGGCACGTGTCCGCAGGGCTGCGTGCTCAGCGCGCTGCTCGACGGCGGAGACCTCAAGGTCACCGCGAACCTCCCACGCCCCATGAGCCTCATCGGCGAAGGCAGCTCGGGTCTCGTCGTCGCCGCAGGCCAGCGGGAGGTCCGGGTGTTCGCGGCGGACGCGGTGGACGCATCCACATCATTGCTCCGCGCGGACGCGAGCTTCGGCCTTCCCGT